>NZ_DXLG01000187.1 GCF_019414865.1 Veillonella sp. | reverse complement strand
TTATTTAAATTGATGCGCGTTTTCTTTTGTTTTAATTCCCTAAAAGTTGGTGAATTATTTACTCATTCGTGGTACAATGGGAATATTATTACGCATTTATGTAATTTCTATCTTATTGAAATATACTCACCCGCAATGTCATGTAGAATGTTACTCATAATGTCATGGGCAATAGTATGGTATCTAGAGAGGGATGATGGACCATAATTTTGCACAAAAGTGTAACATTTCTACATAGTATAAACTTTCACCATAGCGTATACTAGAGGTAAGATGTGGAAGTACGCCTTGAGCACAGTGCTCTGTAGTTTGGCCTAATTTCCCAAAAGGTTTGATAGTTTTAGTTTGTTAGAGGAGGTCCTCATGTCTCAATACGAATTTATCGATAAACGTGTGCCGATTGCGCTCGACAATCCATCCATTTATCACGACATTTCCAAGTGTAAAAACTGTACGTTATGCCGTCGCGCTTGTGCGGACGTAATGAGCGTACTCGACTACTACGATCTCGATGCAAACGGCGACGTGCCTGTATGTATCCACTGTGGTCAATGTGCGGCTGCATGTCCATTCGACTCCATGCATGCTAAATCCGAGCTTGAAAAGGTGAAAGCAGCTCTTGCAGATCCTGAAAAAATCGTGGTTATCCAAACAGCTCCAGCTGTTCGCGTAGCTATCGGTGAAGGCTTCGGCTACGAACCAGGTACGTTCCTTGAAGGTAAAATGGTTGGTGCTTTGCGTGCATTAGGTGCGGACTATGTAGTAGACACTAACTTCGGTGCAGATTTAACAATCATGGAAGAAGCATCTGAGCTTGTAGAACGCCTTAAGACTGGCGGTCAAATTCCTCAGTTCACAAGCTGCTGCCCAGCGTGGGTACGCTTTGCGGAAATCTACTTCTCTGAATTGATTCCTAACTTGTCTTCCACACGTTCTTGTATCGCTATGGAAGCGGCTATGATTAAAACATACTTTGCTGAGAAAAAAGGCATTAATCCTAGCAACATCGTATCTGTATCTGTAAACCCTTGTACTGCTAAAAAAGCAGAAACAAAGCGTGAAGAAGAAAATGCAGCGGCTCGTTTCTATGATGACGAATCCCTTGGCATGGATACAGATATTTCCATTACCACACGTGAATTCATCCGTTGGATCCAAGAGGAAAACCTCGACTTCAATGCTATTGAAGAATCCCAATTCGATGACTTAATTGGTATGGAAACTGGTGCATCTATCATCTTCGGTAACACTGGCGGTGTTATGGAAGCAGCTATGCGTACAGCGTATAAGCTCATCACTGATAAAGAACCACCTCCATATGCTTTGACACACCTCGAAGACGTTCGTGGTATGGAAGGCGTTAAAGAGGCAACTGTTCAATTAGGTGATGACGTTACATTGTCCGTTGCTGTAGTGCATGGCGGTAAAAATACACGTGACTTCCTTAACGCGTTGAAAGATAGCGATAAACACTATGACTTCATCGAAGTTATGGCTTGTCCAGGCGGCTGTATTGGTGGCGGCGGTCAACCGCGTACTAAATTGCCTCAAGCTGTGAAAACTAAGGAAGCTCGTATCGGTGGTCTTTATGAAGCTGATGCTAACTACAAATGGGTTGCTTCTTATGAAAACCCAGAAATCCAAGCATTGTACAAAGACTTCTTAGGCGAACCATTGGGTCACAAGGCGCACGAATTATTGCATACACACTACACAGACCGCAGCGCGGTGCTTGGTGATCGCAAAGACGTAACACCTGAAACTTGCCCAACATCCCCTAAATATAAGGGCTAATCGTATTACAAATTAGCTAATTTACTCAGTACGAGTTGTTTCGAATGTATTCTGGCGATGAATACATCGATATATTAGTATAGTTAGACTGGTATATGAGTAACTAACTGAACAGAAATAAATCCTACGGGTCATGAGTGACTTGATACTTGTGTAGATATTGACTACTGAGTGTCATCTTACATGCGATTCGTAGGATTTTTATGTATAACCTTCTTATAGTTTTATATATGTTATATGTATGAATTACCTTTTATATTAATTGTTACTGTTACTTTATAACTTTATTATGATAAATTGATATAGAAAATTAGC
>NZ_DXLG01000186.1 GCF_019414865.1 Veillonella sp. | reverse complement strand
CATATATACTGTGTAGTCTTTGTATTGGTCTACATTAGATCCAACCTTTACGATTGTTTGATAGAAATTATCTGAATTTAACACAATTTCTTTTTTATCTTTAGAAATGCCAGGCTCTTTGCTTTCACTATTAACAGTAATCACCTCGCCGATGGCATCATTTGTAAAGTCGAAGTTGTTTGTATCATCATTGATGCGTGCAGCACCTTGAACACTAGTTGTAGGCACAAGGACAGGGGGAACGATGAGCAATACTACGGGAATAATGATAGGTACAATAGAGCGCCAGTTGTGTTTATAATAGCGCGATGGAGCCCAAATAACCGTAGCCAATCCGCCTAATATGAGAGCTACACTGCTAATGCCTAGCAGTAGTTCATATCGTGGTGCGATATAGTTCAAATAACGACCGGTTACGATTAGGTATACACAGCAGATACCTAAGGTGAGGTAGAGTAAGCCTTTCACAATGGAAAAGCGATCTTTAAGTCCTAATTTCATAGAATCATCTCCTTTTATATTCATGAAGAACTGAAATAGTAATGACTAAACATTAGCTTAAAAAGAATTGAAAACCTAATGCTGCTAAATAGGATATAACAACAATTGTTAAGCCTAGACGAAGAATAAATGATGTAGGCATATATTGTTTTAAAATATATACATTTTTAATATCGAGCATAGGTCCTAAGATGAGAAAACCCATGACTGAGCTCATAGGGAACAGGGTGCTCAAGGATTTGCCTATAATAGCATCTGATGTAGAGCAAACAGAGAAGAAGAACGCCAATATTAGCAGAATTGGGATAGCCCACACGTCAGGTAATGTGATGCCGGCATTGATGAGCCAAGGCTTTCCATACACTTGAACTATGGCTAGTACACAAGCTGCAATGGAGAAATAGAATAAGAGCTGGGAGAACTCTTTTTCCATATGAATGAGTAATCTTCTTTTATTGATATGTTTACTTTTTGATGCTTCTAAGACGATTTCTTCGTAGCTTAGGTTCTGTGCCGTTTTAGCTTTCATCATAGACGTAGATGGTGGTATAAAACGGAATGATAAGGCAACCAATAAAGCTACGCCAAGGCCAAGTACGATACGCCATACAGAAATCATTGGATTATCTGGGAAGGCATACCAGGTAGATAGAATTGTAATAGGATTGATGATTGGGCTGGCGAGCATAAATAGGAGGGCCACAGATAATGGTACACCTCTATCTGTAAGTGCTTTAAATAATGGAATAATAGCACAGTCGCAAACTGGTAAGGCTAAGCCACTAACCATGGCGGCACCATAGCTCTTCCAAGAGTGATCTCCTAATAGTTTTAGCAGTATTCTTTGTGGAACGAAATAGCGAATGACTGTTGAACCAATGGTTCCTAATAATAGGAACGGGATAGCCTCGATAATGAGCCCTGTAATGATGGCAAAGCATTGGTGGATGGAGTAAGGAATATCATGACGGAATGCAGTGACTAATAGTATGTAGGCTGTAATGCCGATAACTAGTAGATTAGGTATGAGTCCCCATGTAGAGTTACGACATAATTGCACAACCTTTTCAGGCGTTGGTAATGTTACAATTTTTGCCTCTCTGTTATAGGTCCGTAATAAGGCGTGATGTGTGTCGGTTTCTGTGATGATACAATCGGCACTATATAATTGGCTTGTTACATCATTACCTAAACCAGGCAAAATGGATGCGACGAATTGGTCTGTACAAATATATAATACCTTTTCGATTTGTAATAAATGGCGCAACTTATCACTATATAGCAAGGCTTCTAGTTGGTGAAAGCTGACCATACCGTTCCATTCAATCCATATTTCTTTAGGCTTTACCTTATCGATATAGCTTGCGATTTCATTAGATATAGAACTATATGTATCAGGTTCATTAGGCGTAATTGCACTAAGCCTATCAGGATTGAGTTGTAATCCTTCTTTGATGAGGGATACAGCACCTTCTTCGGCGCTGATACATGCCGTGCCACCAAGCTTTTTACGATGTTGTAGTTGTTCATTTATGAATGTACTTTTACCAGAACCGATGAATCCGGTAACGATATAAACAGGTATCATGATTGACACACTTCGTTATGTACCAT
>NZ_DXLG01000185.1 GCF_019414865.1 Veillonella sp. | reverse complement strand
ATATACTAGTGTAATAAAAATAGTTAGTTTAGTGAACGAGGATGATTTGATGTTAAATAGGAAGTTAAAAAAATTAATCATTGGTGGTTGTATGTTAGTATTGGCTGGTACTGTAATTGGCGGTTGTGGAACTTCTACACAAACAACTTCTAATAAATTAATCGTTGGTACTAATGCCACATTTGTTCCATTTGAATTTAAAGATGAAAAAACTCAAGACTATACAGGCTTTGATATTGATCTTATTCGTGCCATCGGTAAGCGTATCAATAAAGATGTAGAGCTTAAGAATGTTGCCTTTGATGCTTTAATTCCAGCGTTAAATACACATGATATTGATGTAGCAGCATCTGGTATGACTATTACAAAAGCTAGAAGTGAAAAGGTGTTATTCTCTTCTCCATATTATGAAAATGCACTTGCTGTAGTATATAAAGATGGTGCCAATATTACATCCCTTGATGATCTTAAAGGTAAAAAGATTGCTGCTCAATTAGGTACAACTGGTGCTGATTTAGCTCATAAAATTGAAGGTACTAATGTAAAAGAGTTTGACCATAGTAATGAAGCTTTGTTAGAATTACAAAATGGCGGTGCTGATGCAACTGTAATTGACTTGCCGGTAGCTCAATTTTATAGTACTAAACATCCAGACCAACATATTAAATTTATGGCATATCCAAATACGAAAGAATATTTGGGCTTAGCAATCAATAAAGACAACAAAGACTTGCAAGAACAAATTAATAAAGCAATCGCCGATATGAAGGCCGATGGTGAATTTAATACATTATATAAAAAATGGTTTAATGTAGATGCACCAGCTGATATGCCAGTAGTGTTAGAATTTAAATAATAGGAGAGATTATGAGTTTTAATTGGGGGTTAATTGCGGATAATTTACCGCTTCTATTACAAGGTGCACTTGTAACCGTTGAAATTACAGCTATGTCTGTAGGCTGTGGTTTCTTTATCGGTCTATTAGTAGCCTTAGCAAATTTATCTAAATTTACTGTAGTTAGATTATTAGCAAAATGCTATGTAGATATCATTCGTGGTACACCACTATTGGTACAAATCTTCTTAATTTACTTCGCATTGCCAATGATTACTGGACAACGTATTGATCCATTTATTGCTGCTGTTACTGCATGTAGTATTAACTCTGGTGCTTATGTGTCTGAAATCTTCCGTGCTGGCATTCAGTCTATCGATAAAGGCCAAATGGAAGCGGGTCGATCTCTTGGTTTGACTTGGGGCCAAACTATGCGCTATATCATCATGCCGCAAGCTTTCAAAGCAATTATTCCACCATTGGGTAACGAATTTATTGCTATGTTGAAAGACTCCTCATTGGTTTCTGTAATTGGTTTCGAAGAATTGACACGCCGTGGTCAACTAATCATTGCCAAAACATATGCATCATTTGAAATCTGGGGGACAGTTGCTGTTATCTACCTTATTATGACAGTAACAATTTCACAATTGGTTGGTTACCTTGAAAGGAAATATAGCATTAAATGATTAAGTTAGAAAATGTACATAAATCCTTTGGTAAAAATGAAGTATTAAAGGGCATTGATTTACATATCGAAAAAGGTCAAGTTGTAGTTATTATTGGTCCATCAGGTTCTGGTAAAAGTACAGTATTGCGTACTATGAATTACTTAGAAGAGCCTACATCTGGTAAAGTCATTGTAGATGGTATGGATCTTTCAGATAAATCTAAACTTAATGAAGTCCGTGCGGAAGTAGGCATGGTATTCCAAAACTTTAATCTTTTCCCACACATGACTGTAATGGAAAATTTAACCTTAGCACAAACTAAGGTCCGCAAAACATCTAGTGATGAGGCTAAAAAAATTGGTCAAATTTTATTAGATCGAGTAGGTTTGAAAGATAAAGCAAATGCTTATCCTGACTCATTATCTGGTGGTCAAAAGCAACGTGTTGCTATAGCTCGTGCTTTAGCAATGAAACCAAAGGTTATGCTCTTTGATGAGCCTACCTCTGCATTGGATCCAGAAATGGTTCGCGAAGTTCTGGATGTAATGAAGTCTCTAGCCGAAGAAGGTATGACGATGGTTATTGTTACTCACGAAATGGGCTTTGCAAAAGAGGTTGCGGACCGAGTATTATTTGTAGATGGTGGATTAATTCTTGAAGATGATACTCCTGAAAAAGTATTTGATGCACCAACAAATGATAGAACAAAAT
>NZ_DXLG01000184.1 GCF_019414865.1 Veillonella sp. | reverse complement strand
GATGTAGATGTAAGCGATTCTCTCAGGAGGCCTTTATGAATTCTTCGATGTATCGAAATTTAACGATTACCGCATTGTTGATGGCGTTAGCCATCATGATTCCTATTGTGATGCCTTTGAAAGTCGTCATACCGCCGGCTTCGTATACGTTGGCCAGTCACGTGCCTATATTCCTGGCTATGTTCTTGTCTCGTAAAATGGCGGCTTGTGTCGTAATAGGTTCTACCCTAGGCTTCTTCGTAGCAGGCTTCCCGCTTGTCATTGTTATGCGCGCTGCTTCTCATATGATATTTGCCTTGATGGGGGCGTACTATATTAAACATCATCCTGCTGTACTAACAGGGGGATTGTCTTTTACGGCTTTCAACATCGTTTGTGGTATTATTCATGCCATCGGTGAAGTACTTGCATGCCTCTTGTTCTATACTACGACTACAATGCCGAATATCGATCTTATCTACGTTGTATTTGTCCTTGTAGGTGGCGGTACCATCATTCATAGCATGGTTGATGGATATATTGCGTTATATATCTATAAAGCTATCCCTGGATTATCTAAGACAGGTAATAATTAGCTCATACTTAGATTATCTAAGCTCGGCAATACATAATGAGTTCGTATTCTAGATTGTCTAAATCGGGTAATAAGTAATCAGCCCTTATTATTACATACATTCATAACCACTCATGGGAAATCAATGTGTACTAATGTACAGCATATGATTTCCTATGAGTGGTTTTTTAGAATAATTATCAAATCTGTACCTACAGATACAGACTTAACTATGCGATATGGTTATAATAAAACCATAGTTAATGACCGAGTTGTGATATATGCATAGGTATATAGATAGGTACATATACACAGATGCCACATAGGCCATACATATTGTTAATTGTGAAAGACTTTCACAAGAATTATGGAGGTTATTATGAGAAAGCATATAAAAAATAACGTATCTTGGGTTGGTAAAATTGATTGGGAATTACAAGAATTCCACGGCTCTGATTACAGTATTAATAATGGATCTAGCCAAAACGCGTACTTGATTGAAGAAGAAAAAACCGTCCTCATCGATACCGTATGGAAACCTCATTCCTCAGAGTTTATAGACAATTTGGAATCTGAAATTGATTTAAACAAGATTGATTTTATCGTATGTAATCACGGCGAAGTTGATCATAGCGGTTCCTTGCCAGCTTTGATGGAAAAAATTCCAAATACGCCGATTTATTGTACAGAAAATGCTGTTAAATCCTTGGTTGGTCAATACCATCATCCAGAATGGAATTTTAAAACTGTGAAGACAGGTGATTCCGTAGATATCGGCAACGGTAAATCTTTGGTATTCGTAGAAATGCGCATGCTTCACTGGCCGGATTCTATGGCGACATATATGACTGGCGACAATATCTTGTTCTCCAACGATGCCTTTGGTCAACATTTCGCCGTAGAAGAATTGTGGGCCGATAAGGCTGATCAATGCCGTTTATGGGCAGAAGCAATGAAATATTACGCTAATATTTTGAACCCATTCTCTCCATTGGTAAAAGCTAAGGTTGAAGAGATTCAAAAGCTCAACTTGCCAATCGATATCATCGCTACAAGTCATGGTGCTATTTGGCGTGAAAATCCATTGCAAATCGTAGAGAAGTACTATGAATGGTCTCAAGCATACCAAGAAGATCAAATCACAGTGGTGTACGATACTATGTGGGATGGTACGAAGAAATTGGCTCATAAAATTGCTGATGAAATTGCAAAACAATCTCCTGATACACGAGTTAAGATCTTTAATATCAGTAAAACCAATAAAAATGATATTATGACAGAGGTATTCAAGTCTAAAGCCATTGCTGTTGGCTCGCCAACAGTAGGGAATAGCGTAATCTCTTCTGTGGCAGGCTGGCTTGACTTCTTACGCGAGTTGAAGTTCAAGAATAAAAAGGCCGCTGTATTTGGTACCTATGGTTGGTCTGGTGAATCCACTAAGGTATTGCGTGAAGAATTAACTAAATATGGATTCGCTGTTGTTGAACCAGAAATTAAATGTAACTGGAACCCAGATACAGATGACTTTGGCAAAGCAGAAGAACTTGTAAAAGCCTTATTGGCTTAATATATAAAAAGCTCCTAACGTTCATAGAACGTAGGAGTTTTTTAGCTTTTAGGGTGGGGATGGAAAGAATATTGACGATGTACATATAGAGTAAGAC
>NZ_DXLG01000183.1 GCF_019414865.1 Veillonella sp. | reverse complement strand
ATTTATATCTAAAAGTATCAATTTGGTTTATGTGTGTAGGAGAGAATTATATGAAAAAAATGGTAAAATCCTTGATTTTGACTGTAGTAGCTGTCCTGAGTACTACGGTAGTGTCCTCAGTGGAAGCTATTAGTTCTGATGAGGCCGTGCAAAGTGCATTGGCACGTGTACCGGGTGCAACGGTTACTAATATAACTGAGTTCAATCGCGATTATGATCATGGTCGTTTAGAGTATGAAGGTGAAATTCATTACAATGGTTATGAATACGACTTTGAAATTGATGCAGATACTGGCACATTTACAAAATGGGAAGTGGAGCAAGAGGTCTACTAATAGACTGAGAGCTTATAATGTGTAACAATGTGGATTAACTCCTTAAGGTTGTATTACTTGGAATATCCTAATATATAACAATAAAAAAGAACAGCTCATTAAGAGCTGTTCTTTTTATGTTACCAAATCTTAGAAGAAGAAGTGGTGAATTTCATGGATGAAATGTTGACCGAAGAAGGAGATACAACCATGCATAATGATGAAGATCAAGAAGTATTTGAACGCGCTGTTCATGATAACGCTTGCTTCGATTTCATGTTCTAAGTTGTGAGCTTCTTCAGCGTTAATTTCTTTGTGGTTTTCTAGGTATGCTTTCAAAGCAGGACCTACGGCACCAATAGAAATCGCGATGGATTGTGGAGACAACATTTTGCCGATACCAGCTGCACCGGAGTTAACTGCTGCCAACCAGAAGCCAAGGTCTTCGAAGTTTGTAGGATCTAAACCTTGAGCTGCAGCGATTTGAAGTGGGCCAAACAATACGTTGGAGTTTGTACCGGAACCAGTCAAGAAGGCACCCAACGCACCTACGATAGGAGCGAATAGAGGATACAAGGAACCTGTACCAGCAACCATTGCTTTCGCAATATCTGCAGTCATACCAGAGTAAGTCATCAATTTAGCTGTCATAACAACTGTGATGATTGTAAGGTATGTAAATTTCAAGTTTTTAACTGTGGAACCCAATGTACCGAAGATTTCACCAGCTTTTGCTTTTTGGATGAAACCACCAACAATACCAGCGATGAAGATCATGATACCAGGAGTTGCAATCCATACGAATGTGTAAGGTTTTGCACCAGGACCTTGATAAATAGGTACAGATGTTTTAATGGACGCAAGAGGACCATTAATTGCAGGGAACAATTTGGAAGTTAATAACAATAATACGAAGATCAAGATGAATGGCATTGCAGCTACAAGGCCTTCGCCACCGGAAACTTTAGGAACTTCGCCAGTTTGTTTAACTGCGTATTCAGGATCATTAGGAGGCATAATTTTTGCACAGATAATGATAACTGCCATGATAACGATGGATGCAGAGATTACGGATAATTCTGGACCCATTACTGCGTTGATTATAGTTTCAGGAATAGCTAATGCTAAACCGGAAAGCAATGTTACAAGGAATACGCCTTTTAACGCTTTAACACCGCCACCAATGATCATAACAACGAAGAATGGTGCGATAAGGTTAAGTAAGAATAATTGTACGGAAATGAATGTACCTAAATGGCTTGGATCAAGGTTTGTTAAGGATGCCAAAGTAGTTGTTGGAATACCGATGGAGCCAAATGTTGTTGGTACGGAGTTCGCAACGAGACATGCGATGATAGATTTTAGTGGATCAAAACCTACTGCAACCATCATAGCAGCTGGAATTGCAACGGCAGTACCAAAGCCAGCCATACCTTCCATGAAGGCACCAAAGCCCCATGCAAGTAATAATGCAAGTACACGAGTATCAGATGTTACAGAAGAAAGCATTGTTTTAATAGTTTCCATTGCTTTCGTATGTACTACCAAGTTATAAACGAAGATAGCAGCTGTAATAACTAATAGGATTGGCCAGATTGCCAAAGCGGCACCTTCAAGGGCACCAGTGACCATAATGAATGGATCGGATTGGAATGCTGTAATAGCGATGATGAAAGAACCGATTGCAGCAACACTTGTTGCTTGCCATGCAGGTAATTTCAAGATGGATAACGCTACGATCAACCAAATGATTGGAGATAGCGCTAATAGAACGGTGATAGCACTCATTTCTAAAATCATCCTTTCAAGAAAAATAAAAATATATGCTTAACAGGACGATGTAGCTTAATCAATTTAATTGATGAGTAAATCGCTATTGTATTAAGTTGTAAAAGTTCAGTTAAAAT
>NZ_DXLG01000182.1 GCF_019414865.1 Veillonella sp. | reverse complement strand
ATTATAACCCATATCCATATATTTAATATTAAAAGATGTAATAGATTTAAGATCGTTATAAAACTCCATCTCATCAGTATTAGTATTCCAGAATACCATCATATTTTCATATACAGGTATACCATAATACTGTTCAGCTTTTAAAAATTCAAATGGTAAATTCATGTTAGGTTTCGCGTAGTTAAGAGGACTAACAGTAAGCAAATAGGTATCTCCTACCTTGCCATTCATGTATAAATCTCTAGGAATTAAAGAGTCTGATATTACTTTATCTTTTCGAATACCATGTTTACTAACATTCTTATTTTGAACAGAAATCGAGTCTGTATTCACTATTTTGCTAGCAGATAAATCGGGGCTTAAGATATATTTCGCGTTCTCATTAGAAGCTATAATTTTACCATCTATATAGTCTAGTGAAGCGGAGAATTTATCGAATTCATATCCAATAACATTAGAGCTTAAAGATGTATCATTAATCTTAAAAATTAATAGTGGATACAAATTCATATTTGAAATTGCAGCATTAGAACGTGCAAGCAGATATAATTCATCATTAACGATAAGAGAGTCGAAAATATAGCAGTTATATTCTGTCATAATAGGCAATACATTAACAACATAGGATTCAGAGTAATTGCTTGCATTTATAACTGTCACGGTTGCATTAGGATTACGCTTAAGATCAACTGTAATATTTTTCTCTAGAATTATCCCTTGTTTCGACAAAATACGTGTCTCATTTCTCGTACCACTAAAGTGCAAAGCACACAAAACAAGAATAAGGAAAACAATAAAACTTACAATATAATGTTTCTTTATCCACCGTAACATAGAATCACCATCTCTCTTACTTATAGTATAGCTAAATCTATCAACTAGTAAAAGAAAAGGCTTCAACCATTTCTCGCCGGAATATTTTGGTCGATGATTGGTTGAAGCCTTTATTTTTACTATTAGTTACTGAAGTCTGTATCTACAATAGCGAATTGTACATAGTCAGGACAGCGTTTTTGCATTTCTGCTTTAATTTTTTCTAGTGTACCATGTGGATCTTCTTCATCAAAGTCAAAGATGATATCGTAGTAGATAACTTTCTTTTCTTCGTGTACGTAGAAGGCATGTACTTGTACAACATGTGTATATAAGCTTACGACTTGATCAAGAGCTTGTCTAATTTCAAGCACTTCCACACTCGGTTGGTTTTCAGCATATACACCAACAGTCATAGCAATACCAAATTTTTTATAAAGATGAACAGCGATACCTTTTGTTAGTGGATGGATATCCGCCATCGTCATCGTATCTGGCACTGTAATATGAACGGATCCAATTGTTTCACCAGGGCCGTAGCTATTTAATACTAAATCATATACACCACCCACATTTGGATGTTGAGCGATAGTTTCTTTAATTTCACGAACTAAGTTATCATCGGCACGAACGCCAAGCAAGTGATTATACATTTCTTTTAAAATGTCATAAGATGCTTTCAAAATCAATACGGAGATAGCGGCCCCTACATAACCTTGAATATCAAAGTTAAAGAAGAATACTAAGCCTGCAGATACCAAAGTTGCAAAGGTAATTACCGCATCAAAAAGGGCATCTATACCAGACGCTACAAGAGCATCGGATTTATATTTTTCACCTTGCGCCTTAATATAACGGCCCATCACAACTTTCACCACAATAGCGACAGCGATAATAACCAAGCTCGGAACATCAAAGGTGGATACCTCAGGGTGAAGAATTTTATCAATAGACTCCTTTAGGGATCCAATACCTGCACCAAGGATAATGAAAGCAATCGCCATGGTAGTCATATATTCTATGCGACCGTGACCAAATGGATGCTCCTTATCAGCCCCCTTGGCTGCTAATTTTGTACCAACGATGGTCAATACAGAGGACAATACGTCCGTTAAGTTATTTACCGCATCAAGGATGATGGCGATGGAGTTAGACGCAAGGCCTACAATCATTTTAAAGATAACGAGAACGACGTTACCTATAATTCCTTTTATACTAGCAAGCGTAATCCCCCGATTACGTGCTGCACCATTTTCTTGCAAAATCATATTGAACTACACCTCTTACATTCAATTCACTAAGCTATAAATCGAAGCCTATCGATTTATTTACATTTCTATTATAGCTTATCGATTATCATTTGTCATTATATTTTTTGAAAAAATTTCTATAAAATCATTGATTTTAGTGAGTTATCAATAATTCTCATTTCTCAATTAGAACATTTGATGT
>NZ_DXLG01000181.1 GCF_019414865.1 Veillonella sp. | reverse complement strand
GTATTACATTCCAGCAGGTCAATATGGTAAAGAAGGCGTTCTTGCATTATTAGAACAACACCCAGAAATTAAATTCGTATCTCTTGTAGGTATCGATTTAGCTGGTAATGATACAGATGAAAAAATCCCTATGTCAGCATTCTTTGATGATTATGAAGCATTCTTCGAAGGTCGTGCTGTTCAAACAGATGGTTCTTCTGTAGTACTTACAAATATTGCAACATTGAATAATGCACGTGTTGATATGTGGGGCGATCCAAGTGTAAACTGGTTCGTTGATTATAACTATGAAAATATCGATGAAGCAACAGGTTTGCCAACTGGTACACTTCGTATTCCTGCATTCTTGATGCATAACTATCGTTATGTTGATTCTCGTTCTATCTTAAAAAATAGCTGTGACTATGTTCGTGCAGAATTATTATCTTTGATTAAAGAATATGGTTTACCTGGTATGCCTCATGTGAAATCTGATGATGTTGTAGATATTATCTTCACATCTGCTACTGAATTGGAATTCTGGGTAAAAACTCCATCTAGAACAGTTACTAAAAAAGAATTATCTGTATCTCAAAAATTACAAGAACAATACTGGCAACGTACTCATGGTACAGTTCGTACTGCATTAGAACAAGCGGTAGAACGTCTTGATCAATATGGTATGGAAGCAGAAATGGGCCATAAAGAAGTAGGTGGCGTTAAAGCTAAACTTGATGAAGATGGTCATGAAGCAGTAGTATTAGAACAATTGGAAATCGACTGGAAATTCTCTGGTAACCCATTACAAACAGCAGATAACGAATTACAAGCTCGTATTATCGTTCGTGAAGTATTCCGTGAAAACGGTCTTGATGTAACATTCAATGCGAAACCTATTATTGGTGTAGCTGGTTCTGGCGAACATACACACTTTGGTGTTATGGCTAAATTGAAATCTGGTAAACTTGTTAACTTGTTCAGCCCAGAAGATATGCGTAAAGAATCTGCTAGCTCCTTAGGTATTGGTGCAATCATGGGTCTATTGAAACACTACGAAGCAATCAATCCATTCATTAGCTCCACAACAGACTCCTTAAATCGTTTGAAACCTGGTTTCGAAGCACCAGTATGTATCGTTACATCCTTAGGTACTGATCCTTCTGAACCTAGCCGTAACCGTACCATCCTTTGTGGTTTGATTCGCGATATCGATAATCCTATGGCTACACGCTATGAATTGCGTTCTCCAAACCCTTACACAAACACATATACTGCATTAGCATTGATCTTCATCTCTGCATTTGATGGTATGAAATATGCTATTACATCTGGTAAAACACAAGCTCAATTGGAAGCAGAACTTTCTAAAGAAGTTGGTGAACCAGCTGAATACCTTGCTACAAATCGTGCATACCGTACAGAAAAAGATGTATTCGATGATTTCACTCAAGAAGAACGTAATCAAATGTTTGGTATTGCACCAGCTACTGTATGGGAAAATATTAAAGGTTACCAAAACAACCCTGAATTAGTTGAAACATTGGCTCAAGGTAATGCATTTGCTAAAGACTTGATGGATTCCTTCATTGCATCTATTTTGAAACGTTGGAAACTTGTATTGGCTCACCGTTTGATTCCTAATAATCTTGATACTGTTCGTAAAATGGTAGCTATTCATACTGATAGCCGTAATAGTGTAGATGATAAACGTTTTGCAGAAGTTAACGATTTACGTTTCTATCTTGCTAAAGATAGTGATGATCGCAAATCCTTGTTCACTCGATTAATCGATGCACTTAATGACGGTGAATATGACTTAGCATCTCAATTACAAATTGAAATGAACGATAAAATGGAAGAATTAGAAGCTAAATATGCTAACTATGCAAAAAACATCTTCTAATATCGGTTGATTCTATTACTCAAAAAGGGCTCCTACATTTGTAGGAGCCCTTTTATTCATATTAACTTTTTATAATTTAGCCGTTAAAGCTATTACTCGTTATGTCCTATAAACTTTTCTACTAGTACTAAGCTACATACAAGTACAAAAATTGCAACAGACCAGATTAAATTATCATATGACGATTCATGATCGATGATTAGCAGTCTAACAATTGCAGTTATGCCAATATATAAAAAGAAATTAAGCGGGAAGTGGAAGTTATTTTTAAAGTATTTTACGATGAGAGCAATAAACTCAAAGTATAAGAAGAAGGTAATTAATTCTTCAATTAATAAATAGTAAGTGCTATAACCTTGGATATTTGCCCACGTAATAAATCCTAGGCTAATTAAGGTATTAATG
>NZ_DXLG01000180.1 GCF_019414865.1 Veillonella sp. | reverse complement strand
TCTTTACGGTTATAAACTATATACAATTTGTATGATAAATCTAATTTAATATAATCACTCAGGTTTAACCCAACGAACGATAGATTTAATAGGTTCAAAGCTCTTACGATGAAGTGGTGTTACACCTTGTTGTTCAACAGCTTCTTTATGTAACTCAGTATAATAGCCTTTATGAATACCAAATCCATAACCAGGGTATTCCTCATCAAGACTCTTCATATATCGATCTCGCGTAACCTTTGCAATGATTGATGCAGCAGCAATATTAGCGCTTTTACTATCGCCCTTAATAATAGATTCAACTGGAATCGTCAAATCAGGCAATTTCATAGCATCAGCCACTACAGCTTCAGCTGGTACGCTGAGCGTACGAATCGCCTCATACATCGCTTGTCGCGTTGCTTCATAGATATTGAGCTCATCGATCTTTTCTGGGCCATAAGAAATGCAGCTTACGGCTACGGCTTCGTCCATGATGATATCATAGAGGGCCTCACGCTTTTCTTCTGTTAGCTTTTTAGAGTCATTAAGACCTGAAATTAAAGTCATAGGTGGCAAGATAACAGCAGCTACCGTCACAGGACCCGCAATAGGACCACGGCCTACCTCATCGACACCAGCCACATGATAGATTCCCTGATCATAAAACATGCCTTCATAGTCATACATACCCATAAGACGTTGCTGTTCTTTTAACTCTTTTTCCTGACGTTTAATATAAGAAACAGCTAATTTTTGTACCGAGCTACGACCGTCCTCTTGAGCCAATAGCAAAATTTCTAAGGCTTGTTCAGTTTCAAAGAGCGCCTTAATGTCTACAACCTTTAATTTAGAAAAAACATCCTTATCCATTTTGTGTTTCCTCACCATCTTCAGGATAGTATGGTTCTTCATCTACTTTGTCGAGTGTAATTGTACCAAGTTTAGTGTTGCGATAGTCTTGCAAGATGATGCGACGAGCTTTATCAAAGTCTACTACGCCACCACTTACAAGGCAACCACGACGACGGCCGATACTTTCAAGAATCGTATCTACATCAGTCATCTCTTCTTCTTTTAATTTATATCGTTCCACCAAAATATTAGGTGTATTCGTCAACAAGTGATTAATTAATTGTTTAATGACATGTTCTAAATCATACACATCATCAGAAACGGCACCCGTCATAGCAAGGCGAGCCGCTGCTCGTTGGTCTTCTAGTTTAGGCCATAATACACCTGGTGTATCGAGCAATTCAAGGTTTTTACCGATTTTAACCCATTGTTGACCACGTGTATGACCTGCTTTGTTAGCTGTACGCGTTGCTGCAGAACCAGCTAAGGAGTTAATCAACGTAGATTTACCCACATTAGGAATACCTAAAATAATAGTACGTACAGAACGACTACGAATGCCTTTAGCTACCCAACGATCAATGATAGGCTTGCTCAAACGCTCTACAGTAGATATTAATTTCTTATTGCCTTTACCAGACTTAGAATCGATAGCCAATACCGTGATACCTTGTTTAGTAAAGAATTCAGTCCATTCCTTTGTTGCCTTAGGATCAGCTAAATCAACTTTATTTAACAATACGATATGAGGTTTCTGACCAACCAGCTCAGTGATTACAGGATTCGCACTAGAACGAGGAATACGTGCATCGAGTAACTCGATAACTACGTCGACCTTTTTGATATACTCCGTAATCATACGCGTGGCTTTCGCCATATGCCCAGGGAACCAATGTACGATAGGTGAATCTGCCATAGTATTTCCTTTCTACATCTAAATTTTAGCAAAAATAAAAGGCTGCCGACGGCAGCCTTTTATGAACATTAGCGTTTTTCGCGAATACGAGCA
This sequence comes from Veillonella sp., assembly GCF_019414865.1. Lineage (GTDB taxonomy): Bacteria > Bacillota > Negativicutes > Veillonellales > Veillonellaceae > Veillonella. The sequence goes on along the minus strand of NZ_DXLG01000180.1, from coordinate 543 downwards.
GCTTTACCAGTAAGGTTACGTAAGTAGTACAATTTAGCACGACGAACAACACCACGGCGCATAACTTCGATTTTAGCTAAGCGTGGGCTGTGAAGTGGGAATGTACGTTCTACACCTACACCGGATGCAATACGACGAACTGTGAAAGTTTCACGTACGCCACCGTTTTGACGTTTAATTACCAAACCTTCGAATACTTGGATACGTTCACGAGAACCTTCCACTACTTTTACGTGTACGCGAACTGTGTCACCAGCGCGGAAAGTAGGGATGTCTGTACGAAGTTGTTCTTGTTCAAGTACGTTAATAATGTTCATTGTTTCCTCCTGTTTGCAGACATTCAATACCTACACCTTATAGGCAGCGGACTGTCTCAAATTAACAGCAATATAGTATCATAAATCACGTACTGTTCGCAAGTATTTTCTATATAATTTTGAGAAACTAATTATTTACTTAAGATTGGGCGCTTTAACTTACCTAACAAGCGATATAAATCATCTTTTTCATCATCAGAAAAATCAGAAAATAATACATTAAGAA
>NZ_DXLG01000018.1 GCF_019414865.1 Veillonella sp. | reverse complement strand
TATATATGTAATTATGACACATAGATGATTAGTTTCGTGTAAAGGAGTACAGATAATGAAGTTCCGTTATTCCCGTATGTTAGCGGCTCTCGTTGTATCCGCTGTAATGGTTGCTGGTTGTGGCAGTAATCAACAGCAAGCAGGCGATGTGAGTGTCAATGCATACAAAATTACTGCAAGTGATGCACAGGTAAACCAAACCTATGCTGGTACAGTAGTTGCAGAAAACTCTGTAGCTGTACATGCTCGTGTAAGTGGTTACGTAGTTGAAAAATATGTTAAAGGCGGGGAGCAAGTTGTAGCTGGTCAGCCATTATATCGTATCGATTCTCGTCAATACGAAGCTACTCTTGCCAATGCTGAAGCACAAGCTGCTCAAGCTAATGCAAACTATAAAAATGCTGAAGTAGACCTTAATCGTTATGAAACATTAGCTCAACAAGATGCTATTGCGCAACAACGTGTAGATACACAACGTAGCACTGCAGAACAAGCTAAGGCAGCTTATGAAGCATACGAAGCATCCGTAAAAATTGCTCAAGATAACTTAGGCGATACAATGGTATATGCACCATATTCTGGTACATTACGTATGGATGATATCGATATGGGCACATTTGTACAAGCAGGTTCTACAACATTAGTAACTATTGATTCTATCGATCCTATCTTTGTTGAATTTAGTATGACAGAGCAAGAATATCTTGACTTCATGAAAAACCCAACTGGCGATGATTCCAATGGTCCAAATATTCAGTTAAAACTTGCTGATGGCGAAACGTATAATCAACCTGGTTCTATTGTTCAAGCCGCAAAAAGTCTTGATCAATCAACAGGTAAGCTTGTGTTGAAAGCATCTTTCCCAAATCCTGATCATTTGTTGTTGCCAAATATGTTTGCTACAGTAATTTCTCCTGGTCAAAAACTTAAAAACGCTATTCTTGTTCCTAGTCGCGCTATTCTTCAAATCATGGATAAAAACTTTATCTTTGTTGTAAATGCTGATGGTGTAGTAGAACAAAAAAGTGTTGAAGTTGGCGGTACAAGTGGTAGCGATACAATTATTAAAGCCGGTTTAGCGCCTGGAGATACAATCATCGTTGATGGTTTGACTAAGGTTAAAAACGGTGCGAAGGTTAATGCAAAATTACTTTCTAAAGAACAATTAAAAGCTACAAAATAGAAGGGGGCTAGATCGTGTCGAAATTCTTTATTAATCGACCTATCTTTGCCATCGTAATAGCCATTGTTATTACCTTGGTAGGTCTCATTTCTATGATGAACCTCCCGATAGCTCGATATCCACAAATTTCTCCACCTACAGTTCGTGTAAATACTGCTTATACTGGTGCAACAGCTCAAGTTGTAAATGATACAGTGGCCAGTGTTATTGAAACACAAATTGTAGGCGTACAAGATATGGACTATATGACATCTAGTAGCTCTAGTAACGGTAGCTACTCTTTGACTGTTCAGTTCAATCAAGGCACAGATGCCGATATGGATACGGTTAATACACAAAACCGTGTACAAGCAGCACTTGCTCAATTACCTGCAGAGGTACAAGCAGTTGGTGTTACAACTACTAAATCTTCTGGTGATATGGCTATGGTATTCTCCTTGAACTCACCTGATGGTACTTATGATTCTACATTCTTAAAGAACTATGGTACCAACTATATGATGGATGCTATTAAAGCCATTAAGGGTGTCGGTTCTGTACAAGAGTTCGGTTCCGACTATGCTATGCGCATTTGGTTAGATCCAGCGAAGATGCAAAATCTTGGTGTTACCATTTCTGAAGTGACTGCAGCTATTAAGGGACAAAACTTACAGGCTGCGGCAGGTACAGTTGGTCAAAATCCTACTAATGGGGAACAAGCATTTCAATATCCTATCAAAATTGAAGGTCGTCTTGTAACACCTGAACAATTTGGTAACATTGCTATTAAAAGCTCTAATGGCAAGGTATTGCATCTAAAAGATGTTGCTCGCATTCAAATTGGTGCTAAAGGGTATGACTTTATTGCTAAGTCCGCGCATAAAGAGGTAGCAGGTTTTGCTATTTCTCTTCAAAATGATGCGAATGCATTAGAAACTATTGCGAATGTTAAGAAGGTACTAGATGAACAATCTAAATCTTTCCCACCAGATATGCAATATAACGTAGTTGTAGATAATACTAAATTCGTAAGTGCTTCCATTAATGAGGTAGAGCATACGTTTGTAGAAGCATTATTACTCGTTCTCATCGTAGTATATGTGTTCCTACAATCTTGGAGATCTACGATCATTCCTATGATTGCCGTACCAGTATCCTTGCTTGGTACATTTGGGGCTTTCGTATTACTTGATTTCTCTATCAATACGTTAACATTATTTGCCATGGTATTGGCAATCGGCCTCGTTGTTGATGATGCTATCGTAGTAGTAGAAGCGGTAGAGTATGAATTAAAATATAATGGCTTACCTTCGAAAGAGGCGGCTATTAAAGCGATGGAAAATGTACAAGGCCCTGTAATTGGTATCGCCTTTGTATTGGTAGCGGTATTCGTACCAGTTGCCTTCATGGGTGGTATGACAGGTATTCTTTACAAACAGTTTGCTTTAACAATCGCTGTATCTGTTGTTATTTCTGCGATTGTTGCCCTTGTATTAACACCAGCACTATGTGCTACGATGTTAAAACCTCACACACCTAAAGAGCGTGAAGATTGGGTACATCGTCAGTTAAACAAATTCAATGCAGGCCTAGAACGTTTCAGCAATTGGTATGGTATCCAATTGGCTCGTTTAAGCCATCGTTTGAGCTTAACTGTTATTGCATTGTTAATCTTTGCTGGTGGTACTGGTTTAGTATTCCATTTCTTACCAACATCCTTTGTACCTGCAGAGGATAGCGGTTATTACATGATTGCTGTTAATGAGCCGCCAGGTGCCACATCTGAGCGTACTATGGCAACACTTGAAAAAATTGCCTCTTTCTTGGAAGGTAAAAATGATCTTGAAAAGCCAAAAGATGAGCAATTATTCCAATCTGTGTTTACTGTAGCAGGCTTTGACCTTTTAGGTGGTGGTCAAAAATCTAGTGCTGGTGTAATCTTTGCTACTATGTCTGACTGGAAGTATCGTACAACTCAAGCAACATCTATTAATGCAATGGTTGGTCAAACATTTGGCTTTGCTGCAGAAAAGGTACCAGAAGCAACTGTAGTTGCTTTGAATCCACCATCTATTCCAGGTTTAGGTGCTACTGGTGGTTTCAGCATGTACCTTATTAACAAAGCTGGTGACAGCCCACAAGTTATGGCGGAACGTGCTAATGAATTCTTAGCAGAAGCTCGTAAGAGTCCAGCAATTCAATCTATTTACACTACATTTGATACATCTACACCATCCTTACAATTTGATGTGAACCGTGAAAAAGCGGCTCAAGATGGTGTGGCATTAGCTGATATCTTTACTACATTGCAAGGTTTCTATGGTAGTATTCAAGTTAATGACTTCACTACATATGGTAAAAACTATAAAGTAGTGGTTCAAGCTGAAGATGCATACCGTCAAAATGCAGATCAGCTTAATATGTTGGCTGTTCGTAATAGTAAGGGCCTCATGGTTCCAGTTTCTAACTATATTACGAAGGAACAAACAGGTACTCCGTCTAGTATTACTCGTTTTGATAATGCGATGGCTGTACAAATTGGTGGTTCTCAAGCGAATGGTTACTCCTCTGGTGACGCGATTAATGCATTGAAAGAGGCGGCAGCTAAAACATTACCAGCTGGTTATACATATGACTGGGCAGGTCAATCTCGTGAAGAATTGAAAGCTGGTTCTCAAACTATGTTGATTCTTGGTTTAGGTCTAGTATTCGTATTCTTAATCTTGGCTGCTTTATATGAATCCTGGAAGGTTCCATTTGCCGTATTGTTCTCCGTACCATCTGGTATGATTGGTGCTTCTTTAGTTCCATTCTTGTTGAACTTCACAGGCAGATATTCCTTAGCTAATGATATTTACATGCAGATCGGTCTTTTGACACTTGTTGGTTTGGCCGCAAAAAATGCGATTCTTATCATTGAGTATGCTAAAATCCGTGTTGACGAACGTGGCATGAACGTTGTTGATGCCGCTATCGAAGCTGCAAAAATTCGTTTACGTCCAATCTTGATGACATCCTTTGCGTTTATCCTTGGTGTATTGCCATTGGCATTGTCTTCTGGTGCTGGTTCTGGTGCTCGAACATCCATGGGTATTACAGTAGTAGCAGGGATGACAACAGCAACATTGTTTGGTATCTTTATCATTCCAATGTTGTTCATCATCATTGAAACACTTGGACCTGGTTTGTTCACAAACCGCAAAAAAAATCACGACTAATCATCTACATTATATAAATTTGTAGAATGACAAAAACACGTCACTACTTAGTAGTGGCGTGTTTTTTTGTATAATTTATGATATAATAATAGAGTTAAAAATCGGATTGACGTAAGTCGATATTAAGTGTGAAATTAATATAAAAGAGGTATATTATGAGTGACGTAAAAACATATGTAGCAGGTCATAAAAGCCCTGATACAGATTCCATTTGTTCTGCTATTTCCTTTGCTAATTTGTTAACTCAAATGGGCACACCAGCAACTCCAGTATGTGCAGGTGAAGCAAATAAAGAAACAACATATATTTTGAATCATTTTGGTTTTGAACACCCACAAATCGTTAAGAACTGGGAAGAGTATGCTCCAGAAGGTGGCAACTTATATTTAACAGACCATAACGAATCCAAACAAATCATCGATGGTTACAAATCCATGAATATGTGTGGTGTTGTAGATCATCACCGCATTGGTGATTTTGAAACTGATGGTCCTGTATTCATGCGTTTAGAACCAGTTGGTTGCTCCAATACAATTCTTACTAAATTGTACATGGAAAACAATCAAGAAATTCCTAAAGGCATTGCTGGCTTGATGTTGTCTGCTATTATTTCTGACACTGTATTATTCCGTTCTCCAACATGCACAGAAACAGATAAAGAAATGGCCCATAAATTAGCTGAAATCGCTGGCGTTGACATCGAGTCTTATGGCCTTGATATGTTAAAAGCTGGTGCTGATATTTCTGATTTGACTAACGATGATATCGTTCGTACAGATATGAAAGAATTCTCCGAAGCAGGTAAAACGATTTCTATCGGTCAAATTTCTGTAATGGATACAACAGATGTATTGGCCAAACAAGCTGAGCTTGTAGCTGCGCTAGAGGCTCTTCGTACTGCGAATAACTACGATGCATCTTACATCATGGTTACAAATATTCTTGATGAAAGTACTACATTGTTATTCAGCGGTGATGTAGAAGCTGTAGTAACAAAAGCATTCGAAAAAAAAGTTAAAGACAATGGCGTATTCTTGCCAAATACTATGTCTCGTAAAAAACAAATCGTACCACCAATTCTTGGTGCTATGAAATAGTATAGTAGTATACAAAGGGAAAAGAACGTTGCTTGCAACGTTCTTCTTCTCTATTTATATGATTATCAAACTATAGTATATGTAAGGGCGATAGGGGTGTTCCGATGAATTCATTATTAACAGGTTTAAATAAAGAGCAACAACAAGCCGTTCAACATACGGAAGGCCCTTTATTAATTTTAGCTGGTGCCGGCTCTGGTAAAACAAAGGTGTTAACCGTTCGTATTGCACATTTATTGGCTCAAGGTGTTAATCCTTATGAAATCTTAGCCATTACGTTCACCAATAAAGCGGCAAAAGAGATGAAAAGCCGTGTGGAAGGTCTTGTAGGTGATGTGGCTAATCGTATTTGGCTCAGCACATTCCATAGCTTCTGTGCGAAATTCTTGCGTTTTGAGCTAGATAATTTCTTAGGTTATAACAGTAACTTTACAATCTATGATACATCTGACTCTCAAGCTGTTATTAAGGCTGCCTTAAAGGCATTAAACCTCGATGATAAATACTATCCTGTAGGTGCTATGATCGCTGCTATCTCAGATGCAAAGAATAAATTGTTATTTGCCTCTGATTTTAGAAAGCAAGCACGAGACTTTTACCAACAAAAGGTTGCTGATGTATATGAATATTATGAACGGGAATTACGCAAAAATAATGCCTTAGACTTTGATGACCTCTTATTGGTTGCTGTAAAGTTATTACAATCTAATGCAGCTGTTCTAGATAAGTATAGCAAGCGTTTTCGTTATGTCATGATCGACGAATATCAAGATACGAACCATGCCCAATATTTATTGGCTAAATTATTAGCATCTCATTGGAAAAATATTGCCGTTGTAGGTGATGCTGATCAAAGTATTTACGCTTGGCGTGGTGCAGATATTCAAAATATCTTAGACTTTGAAAAGGATTATCCGAACTGTACATCTATTAAGTTGGAGCAAAACTACCGCTCTACAAAGATTATCCTTGATGCAGCCAATGCAGTAATTGAAAATAACGAAGGTCGTCCAAAGAAAAACTTATGGACAGACAAGACTGAAGGCGCTAAAATCCAGCATTTTACGGCACAATCTGAACATGAAGAAGCAGCTTTCATCGGCGATACTATTGCTAAAAAGCACGATATTCATGGCGTACCTTATGGCGATATGGCTATTTTGTATCGTACTAATGCTCAATCTCGTGTACTTGAAGAAGCGCTAATTAAACGGGCGCTGCCATATACGATGGTAGGGGGCACGAAGTTCTATGATCGTAAAGAAATTAAGGACGTTTTAGCTTACTTACGCGTGTTATATAATCCATTCGATGATTTGAGCTTATTACGTATCATCAATGTACCTAAGCGTAGTATTGGTGCAACTACAGTGGCAAAACTACAAGATTATGCTCGTGCAAACGGCACATCCTTGTTCATGACACTCACACAATTGCATCTAGTAGATACGATTAAAGGTAAAACGAAGGAAAAGTTAGAAGAGTTTGGCATTCTTATCTTCACTCTTGTAGCTGAAATGGAAGATAAAACGGTACTCGATATTTTAGAAGCTATTCTTGATAGAACAGGTTACTTGGCACAGTTGGAAGAAAGTACAGATCCACAAGACCAGGCTCGCGCTGAGAATATTGGTGAACTTTTATCTGTAGCTAAAGACTTTCAAGATACTAATCCAACGGGCACTGTTGAGGATTTCTTAGAGCAAGTAGCCCTTGTTAATGATGTAGATTCCTTCGAGCAAGAAGAATCTAAAGTAACATTAATGACATTACATGCTGCCAAAGGTTTGGAGTTCCCAATCGTATTCTTAGGAGGCTTGGAGGAAGGCTTATTCCCTCATAGCCGCACCTTGATGAACCCTGAGGAAATCGAAGAGGAACGTCGTCTTGCCTATGTAGGTATTACTCGTGCTGAAAAGGAATTATATATTTCTAATGCCACTACGCGCACCGTATTTGGACGCACTAGCAGCTATTTACCATCTCGCTTTATCGACGAAATTCCAGAAGAATTAGTTGATGGTTTGCGTGCTAAGCGTAAAGTACCTGATGATATTAAGCGCCATGTTCCGCAACATATGAGTGTCACTAGTCGTCCTGTTACAAAGCCAATCGTTCGTAATGAAGTAATTGCGGATTGGAAGATTGGTGATACAGCCATTCATAGCAAGTGGGGCAATGGTAAAGTTATCAATGTTGCCGGTGAAGGGGCCGGTATGAAGTTAACAATTGAGTTTCCAACCCAAGGTGTACGTGTGGTAATGGCTAAATTTGCACCTGTTAAAAAGGGTTAATTATTTTCTGTATAAAAGGATATAAGATGAATCCGAAAGATAGAATTAAAGAGTTACAACAAGAGCTGACTCATGCGCAGTATTTGTACTATGTAAAAGATGCTCCTACGATGAGTGACTTTGAATATGATAAAAAATATCGTGAGCTTGTAGATTTAGAAACAGCTCATCCTGAATATATTGTGCCATCTTCTCCAACACAACGGGTGGGGATGAAGGTGGAAGGATCCTTTGAAAAGGTCGTTCATGGCCGCCCTATGTTGAGCTTATCTAATGTATTTAGTGCTGATGAAGTACGTGCATTTGCTAGTCGCGTAGAAAAGGAATTGGGCCATAAGCCTTCTGCTTATGTAGTAGAACTTAAAATAGATGGCTTAGCTGTTAATTTGCACTATGAAAATGGCATGTTTGTACGTGCTGTAACACGTGGTGATGGCCGTGTTGGTGAAGATGTTACAGCCAATGTACGAACAATTAAATCCATTCCCTTATATCTAGAAAATGCACCTGAATTTATTGAGGTTCGCGGTGAAGCCTACATGCCTCATAGCGAATTTAAACGCATTAATGAAGAACGCGATGAAGAGGGCTTACCAACCTTTGTAAATCCTCGTAATGCAGCAGCTGGTTCTTTACGCCAACAAGATCCTGCTATTACGGCTAGTCGTAATTTAGCATTCTTTGCCTACGCAATCGGTTCTGAAGTGGGTGCCAATATTCATAGCCAAGAGGAATTATTACAAAGCTTAGAAACCTTTAAGTTTTCTGTAAATCCTCATTATCGCGTATGTAAAACAATTGATGAGGTAATTGAGGCTATTGAATATTGGGGTGAAAAGCGCCATGAGTTGCCATATGATACGGATGGTATGGTAATTAAGGTTAATAGTTTTGATGATCAAGAAGTCCTTGGCAGCACTGCTAAGGACCCTAAATGGGCAACAGCGTACAAATATCCTCCAGAAGAGGTGGAAACCGTTCTTAAGGATATTACTATCAATGTGGGGCGTACAGGTGTTCTTACGCCAACAGGTGAGTTGGAATCCGTATTCGTATCCGGTACGAATGTGAGCCGTGTAACATTACATAACCAAGACTTTATCAATGAAAAGGATATTCGCATTGGTGACCACGTTATCATTCACAAGGCGGCAGAGATTATTCCAGAAGTTATTCGTGTAGTTCCTGAAAAACGAACTGGTTCTGAAGTGCCTTTTACAATTCCTAATACATGTCCTGTATGCGAATTTCCTGCAGTCCGACGTGAAGGTGAAGCCGCTGTTCGTTGTACGAATAAACATTGTCCTGCCATTGAAAAAGAACAAATTATCCATTTTGCCTCTCGCGATGCTATGAATATAGATGGTCTTGGTCCTAGCATTGTAGAAAACTTGATTAATAACAAGTTAATTGCCAATGTGGTCGATTTATATCATTTAACAGTAGATCAATTAGTTACTATGGACAGAATGGGTAAGAAATCTGCAGAGAATTTGGTGAAAGCCATCGCAGACTCTAAAACTCGTGGATTAGATCGTGTATTATATGGCCTTGGTATCCGTCTCATTGGATCTAAAGCAGCCGGTACAATTGCTAATGTTGTGCAATCTATGGAACGGTTCATGACAATTACTAAGGAAGAATTAGTGGCGGTAGAAGAAATCGGGCCTACAATGGCTGATAGTATCGTTGAATACCGTCAAGATCCTACTCATGTTGCCATTATTGAAGGCTTAACACAAGCAGGTCTTAAGATGACCGTAGATGTTGTTGAAGCTGCTGGTAACCAAATGGATGGAGAAATCGTCGTTCTTACAGGTAAGCTTGAGGTTATGGGCCGTAGTGAAGCTGGTAAAATCCTTGAAGCTCATGGGGCAAAGGTTACAGGTTCCGTATCTAAGAAAACAACTCTTGTAATCGCTGGTGAAGACAGTGGTAGCAAGCTGACTAAAGCAAATGAATTGGGTATTCGCGTTATGAACGAAGAAGAGTTTGTAGAACTCTTACGCGAACTCGGTGAAATCCAATAGATATACATTCTTACAATGTTTTGAAAATATATATTATTTGCTTTATAATAAGTAATTATGAAAGGATGTGTTCCGATGAAAATCAGCCAAGAGGAAATTAAAAAAATCGCCTTACTTTCACGCTTGGAAGTTAAGGAAGAACATATGGCACATGTAGAGAAAGAGTTATCCGATATCTTGACTTATGTTGCTGAACTAGATGCATTAGAGCTTAATGATGTAGAACCAATGGCTCATGCAGTACCATTGCACAATGTATTTAGAGAGGATGAAACAAAACCATCCTTAGACCATGATTTAGCTTTGTCCAATGCTCCAGAAGCAGAGGATGGGTACTTTAAAGTACCTCGCGTTGTACAAGAATAGGAGGTTTCGCTGTGGCAACAATTCATGAATTACACAAGAAACTAGTGAATAAAGAAATCAGTGCCGTTGAATTGACGAATGCTGTTATTGCACATAAAGCGAAAGTGGAACCGACTGTACATGCGTACTTATCCGATTCTCATGATCGTGCTTTAGCTACAGCTAAGCTTGTAGATGAAGCAATTGCTAAAGGTGAAACTATTTCTCCATTGGCAGGTATTCCTGGTGCGATTAAAGATAATATTTGTATTAAAGATGAACCTGCAACATGTGCATCTAAAATGTTAGAAAACTTTGTACCTCCATACAATGCGTCTGTTATTGAACGTTTACAAGATAATCAATTTGTAAGTCTTGGTAAACTTAACATGGACGAATTTGCTATGGGTGGTTCTACAGAGAACTCTGCATTAGCAAAAACTAGTAACCCTTGGAATGCTGATTGCGTACCAGGTGGTTCTTCTGGTGGTAGTGCTGCAGCTGTATCTAGTGGCTCTGCAATTTGGGCTCTTGGCTCTGATACTGGTGGTTCTATTCGTCAACCAGCGTCCTTCTGTGGCGTAGTAGGTTTAAAACCAACATACGGTAATGTATCTCGTTATGGTTTAATCGCCTTCGCATCCTCTTTGGATCAAATTGGGCCTATTACTCGTGATGTAACAGATGCTGCTTTAGTATTAAATGCCATCTCTGGTCATGATGCGAAAGACTCCACATCCATTCCAGGTGCTCGTGTAGACTATACTACAGCTCTTGTAAATGATGTAAAAAATCTTAAAATCGGTGTGCCAAAAGAATTCTTTGGCGAAGGTCTCAATAGCGAAGTTCGTAAAGCTATGGAAGAGGCTATCGAAACATATAAAAAATTGGGTGCTGAAATCGTTGAGATTTCCTTACCTAACTCTAAATATGCTTTGTCTGCATACTATATCATCGCATTGGCAGAAGCTAGCTCCAATTTGGCTCGTTATGACGGTGTAAGCTATGGTATGCGCGTATCTGCAGATAATCTTGTAGACATGTCTACTAAAACTCGTACAGAAGGTTTTGGACCAGAAGTACAACGCCGTATCTTGTTAGGGACCTATGTATTGAGCGCTGGTTACTATGATGCTTACTATTTGAAAGCATTGAAAGTTCGCCGCCTCATTAAAAATGAATTTGATGAAGCATTCTCCAAAGTGGATTTGATTTTAACACCAACTGCACCTAATACATCTTATAAATTTGGTGAAAAAGCAAATGATCCATTAGCAATGTACTTAGAAGATATCTGTACAGTACCAGCAAACCTTGCAGGTATTCCAGGTATTAGCATTCCAGCAGGTATGAGCAGCAGCAATTTGCCAATCGGCTTACAATTGCTCGGTCCTGCTATGGGTGAAGAAACATTGTTACGTGCCGCTTTCACATTTGAACAAGCACGTCCAGACTGTCAATTAGTAGCACCAACTGGGGAGGTTTCTCTATGAGTAGTAAATACGAAACAGTCGTTGGTTTAGAGGTTCATACAGAGCTTAAGACTAAGTCTAAAATCTTCTGTGGTTGTACCACTGAATTCGGCGGCGATCAAAATACACATGTATGCCCAGTATGCCTAGGCTTACCTGGTGCTATGCCTGTGTTAAATAAACAAGTAGTAGAATTTGCTATCAAAGTAGGTTTAGCATTGAACTGTGAAATTCTAAACTTTAACAAATTTGACCGTAAAAACTACTACTATCCAGATTTGCCAAAAAACTATCAAACATCACAATACGATTTGCCAATTTGCTTGAATGGTCATTTAGACATCGAAGTAAATGGTGAAACTAAACGCATTGGTATTACGCGTATTCACATGGAAGAAGATGCTGGTAAACTTGTTCATAGTGGCAACACTATTTCCGATTCCAAATCTTCTAATGTTGACTATAACCGTACTGGTGTACCTCTTCTTGAAATCGTATCCGAACCAGATATTCGTTCCGGTGCAGAAGCGAGAGCCTATGTTGAAAAACTACGTTCTATCTTGCAATACTTAGAAGTATCTGACGGTCGTATGGAAGAAGGTTCCTTGCGTGGTGACTGTAACGTATCCGTGCGTTTGCGCGGTACTAAAGAGTTTGGCACACGTACAGAAACTAAGAACGTTAACTCTTTAACAGCTATCCAAAAGGTTGTTGAATATGAAGCATTGCGTCAAGCTAAGTTGATCGAAGCTGGTGGCAAAGTAGATCAAGAAACACGTACTTGGGATGATGCTCAAGGTATTACTATTGGTATGCGTAAAAAAGACGAAGAAAACGACTACCGTTACTTCCCTGAACCAGATTTGGTTCCAATTGTAATTACAGATGAAAAAATCGAAGAAGTACGTCGTGCGTTGCCAGAATTACAAGATGCTAAGATTGAACGCTTTGTATCTGAATATGGCTTGTCTCGTGAAGATGCTACAATCCTTACTGTGTCCCGTAAAACAGCAGACTTCTTAGATGCTACTGTAAAAGCAGGCGCCGATGCTAAGACTGTTGCTAACTGGATGCTTGGTGATTTGTCCAAAATGATTAATGAAAGTGGCTTAACATTTGCTGAATCCAAAGTAAGCCCAGAAAACTTGGCTGGCATGATTGCCCTTATCGATAAAGGTACAATCTCTGGTAAAATTGCGAAAAAAGTTATCGTATCCATGTGGGAATCCGGCAAGGATGCAGATACTATCGTAAAAGAAGAAGGCCTTGTTCAAATCACTGATACTGGTGCTATCGAAGAAATCGTTAAACAAGTTATTGCTAACAATCCACAACCAGTGGCAGACTTCAAAGGTGGCAATGGTAAGGCTATTGGCTTCTTAGTAGGCCAAGTTATGAAGGAATCTAAAGGCCGTGCTAACCCTGGTATGGTAAATGAATTGCTTCAAAAATACTTGAAAGACTAATTTGTCCGTTAGCCTATAGTCGCATAGGCAATACAAATAAAATCAATCCCCTATAGATATATGAACTTATATCTGTAGGGGATATTTATTTGCATTTTTTATGGTAAAGTATGGTATAATAGGTTGTATAAAATTAATTATTATTTTGGTCATATAAAGGACTTAATGATGAATGATCAACAGAATATAAATAACAATCAAAATACATATAGAAGTAGTGAGCGTAGCGATAGCTACAGTAGTAATACACGTGCTGCAGAACCTAATACACGCGTATTATCTGATGATGAACGCCGTGATTTTGACGGTGTAACCATTGAAGAGGTAGGCGATTCTGTTCATGTGGACTCTACACCTAGCAATATGAACGAAGATTATCAACGCGGTGAAGAGTATAATCAATATGGTCCACATGTGAAGGTATATAGCTTTAATAGTACAAGCTGGCTGAGCCGTATTATTTTAATTATAATCCTAGCAGTCGTGTTAGCAGCTGTAGTTTTCTTTGGTGGCATCATCCTATCGATTGTAGGCGTTGTCATTTTAGTGGGGGCCGTTGTTTCCTTTATCTTTGGGCTCTTTTAATGGTATAATATATATATTATGACTAGACGGTGGCTGAGCCATTCGATGATGTAAAGGGGACCTATGAACGTAGTTTTATCCACATTAAACTCAAAATTTATACATTCCTCCCTGGCTTTGCGTTATCTCAAAGCCTATGGGCAGGCTCACGGACAGGCATACGATATAGTAGAATATACTATTAATATGCCTGTTTTACATATTCTTAGCGATATTACAGAGCGCAATATAGATGTATTGGGCTTTGCTTGCTATATTTGGAATATCGAAATGACATTGCATGTGGTGGACCTGGTGAAAGCTGTTCGACCAGATATTAAGATCATTTTAGGTGGACCAGAGGTTTCTTTCACAGCCGATGAAATCCTAAATCGATGCCATGCCGTAGATTATGTTGTACAAGGGGAAGGGGAAGAAGCTTTCTACCAACTTATTAGTGCATTACAAAATGGTAAGGATGGTTTACAAGAAGAAATCCCTGGGGTACGAGGACGTCATATTTCAGGCGAACTTATGGGCTCTACAGAAGCTGTAGAGGTTAAAGATCTTAGTACTATACCATTCCCATATGTAGAAGAGGATATGGAGGATTTAGAACATAAAATCATCTACTATGAATCCTCTCGCGGATGTCCATTCTCTTGTCAGTACTGTTTATCTGGCAATAAGAATACAGTGCGGTTCTTCCCACAGGAGAGAACCTTCAAAGAACTACAATGGTTTATCAATCATAAGGTAAAACAAGTTAAATTTGTAGATAGAACATTTAACTGTGCACCACATCATCATCGCCCTATGATGGAATTCATGCGAGATGCTAATACAGAGACGAACTTCCATTTGGAAATGGAACCAGAGCTCATGACAGAGTGGGAAACAAATATTCTCTGTGAAACACCACCAGGCCGCATCCAAATCGAGGTGGGCGTACAAAGTACACATAAGAAAACCTTGGACGCTATTAACCGTTACAATGATTGGCCTTATATTCAAAAGGCTATCCGTCCTATTATTGAGGCCGGCCGTACACATGTACATATGGATTTAATTGTAGGCTTACCTTACGAAAATAAAGCACGATTTGGATTATCCTTCAACGATTTATTTAGCTTACAACCTCATGCGCTACAAATAGGGTTCTTGAAACTATTAAAAGGCTCTGGTGTACGCCGCATGGAGGAATACCAATATATTAGTGATCCATTAGCTCCTTATGAGGTTTTAAGTACACATGTATTGCCATATAAAGACGTTCGGTTCTTGAAACACTTTGAAGATGTATTTGAACGCTTCTATAATAGTGAGCGTTTTAGAACTGTCTTTGCCTATATTGGTAGCAAGCTTATTAAGGAACATACTGATACATCCATAATTGGTGAAGATATAGTAACAAATCATGTACCACCAATGAAAAAGTATGATCCATCTAAAGTGGAGCCTAAAAAAGACGCTTTTTCTTATTTCTGTGAAATGACACAAGCTTGGCTCGATGCAGGTAATCATAAGGTTAATTTAAAAGACATTGACCAAATCGAGTTCTTATATAATTTCTTCTTGTCTAAAGGCGACAAAGTAGCAGCTGAATTATTACAGTACGATACACTTGTTAGCTATCGTGGTAAGGTTCGAAGCGAAGCCGTTGGTTTGCCGAAGCAGACAAAGGAACTTTTACAAGAAGGGGAAGCATTCTGGCGCAACGAAGAGATTGCATCTCAGTATATTCCAAACTATACATTTAAAGAATGGCGCAAAATTCGCCAACAGTACGTAGAAATGCCTATGTCGAAAGACACAGCCCGTGTATTAAACATAGACAATATTCCTGATACAACATTTACAGTTGTGATAGACGTTAATAAAGATGTTAAACCATTTATACGTCCTGACATAGAGGCTTGTTAGTAATACAAAAATAATTTATCTAATTTTGATAGTCGAAATATTACATAACAAGTGATGATTGGTTAGTTAAATAGGAGTGTTATGACCGATACAACGAGACCAAAACGATACCGCATGGTATCTAAATACTATAAAGAAACCTATGGGGAAAAGGTTTATAAATTGCCTGTTGCCTTACCGCTAACATGTCCAAATCGAGACGGTTCAGCCGGCGTAGGAGGCTGTACCTTCTGCGGTGAAATTGGTGCGGGCTATGAAAATCGTCCTGCTTGGATGACAGTGCGTATGCAATTAGAGGAAAACATTGCTCACATAGGTCCTAAATATAAGGCGAAAAAATTTATACCTTATTATCAAAACTTTAGTAATACCTATTTGGGACTTGATGATTTTAAAAGCTATATGGAACAAGGCTGTATCGATGAAGCTGTAGGCATTGCTATTGCGACGCGACCGGACTGTATTGCCGATGAATATTTAGACATATTAGCTGATATTAGAGATCGTTTTCAAAAGGATATTTATATTGAATTAGGATTGCAAACGGTCAATTATGATACCCTTGAGAAGATTAATCGTGGCCATGATTTAGCTCAGTTTATTGATGCTGTATTGCGCATTAAGAGATACGGATTTAATGTTACAACCCATATGATTGTCAATTTACCTTGGGATACAATGCAGGATACCATCGAAGGGGCCCGTATTTTGTCAGCCCTTGGCGTAGATCAAGTAAAATTGCATGCTTTATATATCGTTAAAAATACATTGATGGCTAAATGGTATCAAGAGGGGCAATTCACCTTAATTAGTGCCGAAGAATATGCTGATCGGGTTGTGAATTTTGTTCGTCATTTGCATCCTGACATTGTATTACAACGTCTTGTCGGGAGAGCACCTAAAGATAACACGTTATTTACGAACTGGTCCATGGGATGGTGGCGCGTCCAAGATTTAATTGATGATAAGTTAGACGAACTAGATGCTCATCAAGGTGATTTATGTGATTATTTAAACGGCAAAGCCGTTCGTAAGTTTATAGATTAGGAGGTTATATGAGCGAACAAGTTTTTACATTTCCTACATATGACCTAGCACAATCCATACTAGGTCAACATAATCGATATCTGCATATGATGCTTGAAGTCATCTCTGCAGATGTAGTAGCTCGCGGTGATACTGTTGTTATCAAGGGCGATGAAAAACAAGTAGAGGCATTGTATCGCACATTAGAAGAACTTGTGTTCTTATACCGTGAAGGCAGTACTATAACTGAGTCTCAAGTTCGTATTGCGGCAAAACTCGTAGCTAATGGCAAAGCTGATGCTGTACATACTATGTTTGAAGATACTTTATCCGTTAACATGCGCGGTAAAAATATTACGCCTAAAACGGAAGGCCAAAAATACTATGTAGATAGTATTCGTAAAAATACCATTACCTTTGGTATTGGCCCTGCTGGTACAGGTAAAACTTTCCTAGCCGTAGCGTTAGCTGCATTCTATTTGAAAAACCGCAATGTAGATAAAATTATTTTGACTCGCCCTGCTGTAGAGGCTGGTGAACGATTAGGCTTCTTACCTGGTGAATTACAAGACAAAGTAGATCCATATTTGAGACCTCTGTATGATGCATTACATGAAATGTTTGGCATTGAGCAAGTACAACGCTTTATGGAACGCGGTACTATCGAGGTAGCACCACTAGCGTATATGCGTGGTCGTACCTTAGAAAATGCGTTCGTTATTCTAGATGAAGCTCAAAATACGACGGCCGAACAGATGAAGATGTTCTTAACCCGTCTAGGTAATAACTCTAAAATGGTTGTGAACGGTGATAAGACACAAATTGACTTGCCACCACGTGTTGTGTCTGGTCTCGGCGAGGCTGAAAAGGTATTGCGTCATGTACCTGGTATTAATATGGTTTACTTTAGCGATCAAGACGTTGTCCGTCATGATTTAGTAGGTCGCATTGTAAAAGCTTACGATGCATATCACGAACGTAAGTTAGCTGGTGAGACTGCAGAATCTAATGCAGTATCCAAAGAGAATGTAGCGAAAGGATAAGCATGTATATACATATTAGCTATGATGAAGGAATTCAAGAGGATTCCAATATTGAGGCCGTTATACGTAAAGTTTGTGATGAAGTAAGTCGCGTATATGGCCTTGAAGAAGATGAAATGAGTATTTTACTCTGCGATAATGCAAAAATTCACGAGCTTAATAAGGAATATCGCGGCATTGACAGACCAACTGATGTATTGTCCTTTGCTCTAAATGAAGGGGATGATTACGAAGGCAGTGAAGAGGAACATCACTTACTCGGCGATATGATTATTTCCTTAGAGCGTACTCGTGAGCAAGCTATTGAATATGGACACAGTTTTGAACGAGAATTAGCATATTTAACGACTCATAGCTGCTTACATATTTTAGGCTATGACCATATGAACGACGAAGATAAAAAAGAGATGCGTACTGAAGAGGAGTTTATCTTAGGTAACCTCGGTTATGTGCGGGAGGATGCACCATACAATGAATAAGAACGAACATTTTAAATCTGGCTTTGTTGCCGTTGTAGGACGCCCAAATGTTGGTAAATCTACATTAATTAATGCCCTTATTGGCGACAAAATCGCTATCGTATCCGATAAGGCTCAAACAACGCGTAACCGCATTATCTGTGTATATACAGATGAAGCGAAACAAATTGTTTTCATGGATACGCCAGGTGTACATAAGCCAAAACATAAATTAGGTGAATTCATGGTAGACGCTGCCATTGAGTCCTTAAAAGAAACAGAAGCTGTTTTATTTGTAGTAGCAGGTAATGAAAAGCGCGGTCCTGGGGACAACTTCATTATTGAACAATTGAAACGTGTAAAGGTTCCTGTATTCTTAGTAGTTAATAAGATTGATACCCTCAAAAAAGAAGAGCTCTTAGAAGCCATTGTTTCTTATCAAGATGCATATCCATTTGCAGGGGTCATTCCTATTTCTGCAAAGGATAAAGAGAACTTAACTGAAGTTCTCAAGGTATTAGAGGAAACATTACCTGAAGGTCCGCAATACTTCCCAGAAGATATGATTACGGATCAACCAGAACGTTTAATTATTTCCGATATTGTTCGGGAAAAAATCTTATTGTCTACACGGGATGAAATTCCTCATGCTATCGCTGTAGATGTAGATGAAATGAAAACTCGTGATGATGGCACAACCTATATTCGCGCTACTATCTACTGTGAACGAGATTCCCAAAAGGGCATCATCATCGGTAAAAAAGGGGCCTTGTTAAAACAACTCGGTGCTGAAGCGCGTGCAGATATTCAAAAACTATTGGCTACAAAGGTGTACTTAGACCTTTGGGTTAAGGTTAAAAAGGATTGGCGTAATAAATCTGGCATGTTATCTGAACTTGGTTATAGAAAATAAATTTTGTTATAATAAAAACTAACTTGTTTTCTCAATTGTATGAAAGGAATTAAGATGGATAGTGTAGATGGCCTGTTACCCATAGGGTTTGGTCTTGTATGTATATTTTTAATTAACTTTTTTGTGGTTGCAAAGTTCTCCTTTGCTCGTCTTCGTAAAGAGCATGTAGAGGATATGGATATCCTCTTGGAAAAGGATCGAGAGTTTTTATTAAGGCTCTATCAAAACCCTGAGTATTTCTTGAATACGACTCAGTTTTTGATTTTATTCTTTATCTTAGCCCTTGCAGGAACAGGTACCTATGTATTTGATAATATCGTAGATCAACTTGTGGCGGTATTTAATCTACATAGCACATGGATGCACTTTGTACTAGATATACTTTTATTGCTATTTATTAGCTTAATTGTTCTTATCTTTGGTGAAATCGTACCTAAAGCATTAGGCTTATCCTTCCCAACAAAGTACGTAAATACATATTGCCGTATCGTAGTAGCAGCAGGTCGCTTGGTATATCCGTTCATTTGGATTGCAAGCAAAATCTCCACTGTTATTTTGGGCTTTTACAAAACAAAATATTTAACAGAGCTAGACCTAGTATACTCTGAAGAAGAAATCCGTATGATGATTTCTCGAAGTCATGAAGAAGGTCAACTAGACCAAGTGGAATCTGAGTTGATCGACAATGTATTTAACTTTGTAGACCGTAGAGCCAAAGAGGTTATGGTACCTCGTCAAGATGTGGACTGTATTTTCGTTGAAGACGGTTACGATGAAGCGATGAAATTTATTCGTTCTAAAGCACATACCCGTTATCCTCTATGTGTAGAGGATAAGGATCATATAATCGGTCTTGTTCATATTAAGGACCTCATGGAACGTCCTAATCAAGCGCGTAAGGATTTGCGTAATGTAAAACGAGATATTTTAACTGTGCCAGAGGTAATGAAATTATCTACATTGCTACAATACATGAGAACTCGTCGTATTTATCAAGCTGTTGTTGTAGATGAGTACGGTGGTATGGTTGGTCTCGTAGGGCTTGAAGATATTATTGAAGAGCTCGTTGGCGATATTCAAGACGAACATGAACCACACTTACCAGCTAAAATTGCTTATGCAGATGGATCCTTCGAGTTTGATGGTAAGGTCCTCGTAGATGAAGTGGAAGAAATGATGGATGTTGAAATCGACGATTCTGACTCTGATACAATCGGGGGCTATGTATTTGGTCTCTTAGAACGGACGCCAATCGTTGGTGATACTGTGGATGCATTGGGATATACCTTTGAAGTAACACAAATGCAAGGGTATCGCGTTTCTCGTATTAAAGTAACACCTTTACCTGTAGAGGAAGTAGCGGAAGAAGAACATGAAGAAGCTTAATGGTGGTTTTAACACACCTGCCATCGTCATCAGTCGAAAAAAATATAAGCTATACTCCGTATTTACTTTTATCACACCTAGCTTAGGGCTTATTCGTGCATCCATACCGCATAAGCGTATGATGACCATGCGTAACAGTTCCTATTTACGTCCCTTTAGTGCCATGTATATCACAGTGGTACCTGATGGTGAATATGTAAATGTGACGCAAATTGATGGTTCCTATGTGGTAGAATCGTTAGACCTAAATTTAGATAATATTGCTTACGCTGCAGTAGCGAGTGAGCTCATCCAAGAACTATTTGCTATGTATGATGTAGATCGCAAGGTGTTTGATACTGTTGTAAACTATTCTAAGCAAATTCGTCGCCGCAATGTACAGCTCGGAACGATAATGCTTGGGTGGCAATTGCTGTCCTTAGCGGGGGTTGTGCCAAGTGCTAATGCTTTTTCACATCAAGATGGTATTGAACCATTCTGGATGCAGGTTAAAGAAACAACAAATCTTAGCATTTCTCGTTCTGTGAAAGCTGGATTACCTCAAATTCTCGCTTATCAGTGGGGCGAAGACACGCCTATAGAACTTCCAAAAATAATTTGGAAGGAACTTGAAAAGCTACTATTTGCATACTGCGAGCAAGAAATCGGTAAACCATTACAAAGCGTTAAGTTTTTAAATTCCATAATTTAATAATAGTAAAAGGCAGTTTGAGAAATCAAACTGCCTTTTAT
>NZ_DXLG01000179.1 GCF_019414865.1 Veillonella sp. | reverse complement strand
TTCATATACTATACAAGTACCTGTTAGACAACAGAATACATGGAGAGGTGTCCGAGCGGCTGAAGGAGCATGATTGGAAATCATGTGTGCGGTTATCCCGTACCCAGGGTTCAAATCCCTGTCTCTCCGCCATAGTAAAAGCAGTGCTTATACACTGCTTTTTTATTATATAAAACCAAGAGGTGATACGAATGTATCACCTCTTTTTATATCTCTTATATCAAACTTTAAAGTATTACATTTTACTACTACCAAACGACTAAAGAGAAAAGGCTATCGACTTAACATCGATAGCCTTTTATGTTTATATCATTAGTTTATATTACTATTTATGAATTTTTCTAGCTATATCTCTAATAATTTCAGGTGTTGTTCTACAACAACCACCTATGATATCTGCCCCAGCATTACGCCATACATCAACATAATCTACAAATGATGCAGGGTCGCCATACCAGGTCTTAGTTTCACTATCATAGCTTTCACCAAGATTAGGATATACAGCAATCGGTTTATCCGTAACAGTCCGAATATCCTTAATCAAGGACTCTACGTATTCCGGCTTAGTACAGTTGACACCAATACCAGTTATAGGTCTAACCTTGTCGATCATCTCCGCGCATTTAATGATGGTTTCACCACTAGAAACATGATGTCCATCTTTACAAGAAAAGGCAATCCATCCTGGAATTCCTCTCGATGTGTATGGGTCAGACATGGCGCGAGCAATGGCAATGGCTTCGTCATAAGACGGAATGGTTTCAAAGGATAATATATCCGGGTTTTCTTCACAGAATAATGCTAACCGAGGAATATGGAATACTTCGAGATATTCAGTTTGCACATCAGGATATCCACGGTACTCAGATCCATCCGCCAAAAATGCACCATATGGTCCTACAGAAGCCGCCACTAATGGTTTAGGCAATGCACCTTCAGAAAAATATCTAACCCCATCTGGAGTCTCTTCACCAAGTGTAATCCCCCGCAATGTAAGTGCTCCAGTCGCCTTAGCCTCTAAAAACTCGTTGCGAGCTTGTACAGCTAAACGAACGGATAATTTAACGAGCTCTATAGCCTCTTCCGTACCATAACCTAATCCTTTAAAGCCAGCTACTGTTGCTTGATATCCAGAACTTTGAATGATATCTGCCCCAGCCGCCAAGTACGAGATATGTATTTTTTTGATGATATCCGGTTGGTCCATAAGAATCTTAGCAGACCATAATTTATGCTGAAGATTACAGCCGTAACGCTCTAACTCTGATCCTAACCCACCATCTAAAACGAGGGCGCCCTTCTCTTTAATTATATCCAAAAATGCACGTCGTTTAGCCATCATATCACCCATTCTATACTACCTCATACCTTTTGAGGTTTACTAAACGTATTATAACAAATAATACGTTTAGGTTCTATCTACAAACTATTTTAAATCCTCTGCTGGTGGCTCTTTACCAAACCATTTTTTATAAATCTCCGCATATTTGCCATTGGCTTTAATCTTAGCCAATCCATCGTTAACTTTATTAAGAAGCTCAGTATTGCCCTTCTTCACGGCAATACCAAGTGGTGCCGCATCATAGTCCTCTCCAGTAACCTTTGCGATACCTTTGCCCTTACTATTAACATAATATTCGTTGACCGGTGTATCGTTAATAACTACATCTACACCTCTATTTTGTAATTCTAAGAATGCATCTACGATGAGATTAAATTGGCGCACATCGGCATTAGGAATCTTACTAGCAATTTCCGCACCAGTAGAACCAATGGATACACCGATACGCTTTCCTTCTAAGTCCTTAAAACTATTGATATTCGTGTTATCGATATTTACAACGAGGCCATTACCTGCAATATAGTATGGTTTACTAAAGTCTACAGACTTGGCACGATCCTCGGAAATAGTCATATCCGAGATTGCAATATCGATGGTATTACTTTGTAGTGCTGGTAAAAGCGCATCAAAGTTCAAGTTTTGAATATCGGCTTCAACGCCCTCTTCCTGTGCAATGGCATTAATAATATCTACATCAAAACCAGCTAATTTACCGCTGTCTTTATCTTTAAAACCAAATGGTGCATAGGTCGCATCAGTACCAACGCGCCATGTCTTTTGACTAGTACCTGTATTACCACAGCCTGCTATAAATAAACTACTAGCGATGGTAAAAGCCCCTAAAAGAGCTGCTATTTTCTTAAATTTCATAATTAATTTTACTCTAACGTTACAATAATCTGTAAAGCTTTCTTTCTATATACGAATAAATCTATCTATACCTACAGTATGAGTATAATAAAAATAATACCTCTAGAGGTATTATAATATTATGATAACATTCGATATAGTTAGGGTCAATAAATCCAACTATATTAATAGGTATTA
>NZ_DXLG01000178.1 GCF_019414865.1 Veillonella sp. | reverse complement strand
ATGGTAAATTTCTTGTATCACCTATGCAAATAGGGTATAATACATATTGGTGTATAGTAAACGTGAATTCAGATTATGAAAGGACTTTCTTATGAGTAAGCCACAACAAACAATTAAACAGGCTGTTTCATATCAAGGGATTGGCCTTCATAGCGGTGAACCAGTAAATATGGTTTTTAAACCTGCACCTGAAAATACAGGAATTGTGTTTGTCCGCACGGACATTGAAGGTCATCCTTCTGTGCGAGCACACATTGATAATGTGACGAACACTATGCGCGCTACTACATTGGAAAATGGTGAAGCGAAGGTTTTCACTGTAGAACATGTGATGGCTGCGTTCAGTGCTATGAATATTGATAACTGTTATATCGAGATGGATTCTCCTGAACCTCCTGTAGGTGATGGCAGTAGTGCAGTTTTTATAGGTCTCATAGAAGAGGCAGGCATTCAAGAACAAACAGCACCACGTCAAGTATATAAAGTGACACGTTCTCACGCTATATATGATGGTGATCGTTTTGTAGTTATTTTGCCATATGATGGCTATCGCATTACATTTACATCGATTAACAGCCATCCGTTACTTGGTACGCAACATTGTGATTTTGAAGTTTCGCCAGAATACTTTAAAGAACACATCAGTGCTGCTAGAACTATCGGATTTATGAAGGAATTAGAACAATTACAGGCTATGGGCCTTGCAAAAGGTGGTAACCTAGATAATGCATTAGTCTATGATGATGAGAAATGTTTGTCTGTACCTCGCTTTGACGATGAATTAGTTCGTCACAAAGCATTAGATGTAATGGGCGACTTATTCTTATTGGGACCAATTGAAGGTCATGTAATTGCTTTAAAATCGAGTCATGAATTAAATTCAAGATTGGCTCGCAGTATAATGGAAGAAATAAGGGAGACACAGCCATGATTCTTAATCACGAAGACATTTTAGAAATTTTACCTCATCGTTATCCTATGCTTTTGGTAGATCGCATCGTTGAGTTAGAACCAATGAAACGTGCTGTGGGCATTAAAAATGCTACATTCAACGAATTGTTCTTCCAAGGACACTTCCCAGGTAATCCAGTAATGCCAGGTGTACTATTGACTGAGGCTATTGCTCAAGTTGGTGGTATTGCATTACTATATCCTGAAGAAAATCGCGGTCTTACACCTATGTTTACAGGTATTGATAAAGTGCGTTTCCGTCACCCTGTAAAACCTGGTGATCAAGTGCGCATGGAAGTGGATATTGTTAAAATCAAAGGTAAAATGGGTAAGGTTGAAGGCCGTGCCTATGTTGGCGACAAATTGTGCGCTAGCGGTGAATACATGTTTGCCCTTGTATAATAATTGAGGAGTGATTGTAGTGATAGTTGTAGGCATGGAAAATGCAGAATCCAACATCCATAGTACAGCCATAGTCCATCCAAATGCTAAATTGGGCAAAGATGTAATCGTAGGTCCTGGTGCCGTAATCGGCGAACACGTCGAGATTGGCGATGGCACACAAATCGGTGCACATGTTGTAATTGGTGGTTGGACAACCATTGGTAAGCGTTGTGAGATTTATCCTAACGCATCTATTGGGTTGGAACCGCAAGATTTAAAATTTAAAGGCGAAAAAAGCTATTGTAATATTGGCGATGAAACGGTTATCCGTGAATTCGTAACTATTAGCCGCGCTACTGGAGAAGGTGAAGAAACACGTGTAGGTAATAATTGCTTGCTTCAAGCATGTACACATGTGGCTCATAACTGTATCGTTGGCAATAATGTAATTATGAGTAACTGTGCAGGTCTTGCTGGTCACGCTATCGTTGAAGATCGCGTAGTTATTGGTGGCCTTGCAGGTATCCATCAGTTTGTTAAAATTGGTCGTAATGCAATGGTTGGCGGTATGGCAAAGGTGGTTCAAGATATTCCACCATATGTCATTGCTGATGGTCAACCAGCACGTGTTATTGGCCTTAACTCTGTTGGTTTGTCTCGTGCGGGCATTTCAGAAGAGGTACGCCGAGATTTAAAACAAGCATTCCGTATTATTTATCGTTCTGGCTTTAGTTTATCTAAGGCTATTGAAGAAATGGAAATGCAACTTGATTCTTCTGTAGAAATTGAAAATTTATTACGCTTCTTACGCAATGCCGATCGTGGTATTATGCGTACACGTCGCGACTAATTCAAAAGACCTCGTATAATGTACGAGGTCTTTTTATGTACTTTATAAATATCATGCTTTCAATGGGATATGAAATCTATAACATTAGGTCATAAATATAAAATATTTTGATAAAATATTTGAAGTTTTTTTACGTTCATAAGACGTAAAAAGAGGAATGAAAAAATTCTACTAAAATGTTGAAGAAATAGGCATAAAACATGG
>NZ_DXLG01000177.1 GCF_019414865.1 Veillonella sp. | reverse complement strand
CTCTTTAAGATTTATTAAGACTATTGATTTATTATTATTTATTTAAGGATATACATAACCTAAAATAGGTTCTGCTGTTTTTATTTTTGTTACTTCTACATATGGTTGAGCACGACCGTGGAAGTCTCGTGTAGATACTTTGCCTTCGATAGAAACCCATTGTTCATTAGCTAAACTATCGCCATCTGTTTTATAAGCTGTCATGCCAATGGGTGCTACGTCAGCGATGCAACAAGACATGGCCATACGAGAGATGGTAAATTCATTAGATTTTAGCGTATTATCATCGCGATTTACATAGCCTGTCATATATACAGTGTAGTCCTTGTATTGCTCTACATTAGAGCCGACCTTTACTATGGTTTGATAGAAGTTATCGGAGTTTAGTACGATTTCTTTTTTGTCTTTAGAAATGCCAGGCTCTTTGCTTTCACTATTAACGGTAATAACCTCACCTATAGCATCATTTGTAAAATCAAAATTGTTCGTATCATCATTAACTCGTGCCGCGCCGTGAACACCAGTATTAGGAACTAGGACAGGCGGAACAATGAGCAAAACTACGGGGATAATAATAGGTACGATAGAACGTAAATTGTGCTTGTAATAGCGGGATGGAGCCCAAATGATAGTTGCTAATCCACCTAATATGAGAGCTATGCTACTGATGCCGAGCAGTAGTTCATATCGGGGTGCAATATAGTTCAAATAACGGCCCGTCAGAATTAGGTATACACAGCAGATACCTAAGATGAGATAGAGAGCGCCTTTCACGATGGAAAAGCGATCTTTCAGTCCTAATTTCATAGAATCATCTCCTTTTATATTTATTACGAACTGAAATGGTAATGACTAAAATTAGCCTACAAAGAATTGAAAACCTAATGCTGTTATATAAGACATAATTACAATCGTTATGCCTAGACGAAGTATGAATGAAGTTGGCATATATTGTTTTAAAATATATACATTTTTAATATCGAGCATTGGTCCTAAGATGAGGAAGCCCATAACTGAGCTTATAGGGAATAGGGTGCTCAAGGATTTGCCTATAATAGCATCTGATGTAGAACAGATTGAGAAGAAGAAAGCTAATACTAGCAAGATTGGAATAGCCCACACGATAGGTAATGTAATACCCGCATTGATGAGCCAAGGTTTTCCATATACTTGGACTACTGATAAAACACAGGCGGCCATGGAAAAATAGAATAAGAGTTGGGAAAACTCTTTTTCCATATGAATTAATAGTCTTTTTTTGTTGATATGTTTATTCTTAGATGACTCTATTAAAATCTCTTCATAGCTGAGGTTCTGAGTAGTTTTAGCTTTTATTAGTGCCTTAGAAGGTGGATAGAATCGGAACGATAATGCCACTAATAAAGCTACGCCAAGTCCAAGGACGATACGCCATACAGAAATCATGGGATCATCTGGGAAGGCATACCAAGTGGAGAGAATGGTAATAGGATTGATGATTGGGCTGGCGAGCATAAATAGGAGGGCCACTGATAATGGTACGCCTCTATCTGTGAGTGCTTTGAATAATGGAATAATAGCACAGTCACATACAGGTAAGGCTAGGCCACTAACCATGGCGGCACCATAGCTTTTCCAAGAATAATCGCCTAATAGTTTTAGTAGTACGCTCTGTGGTACAAAATAGCGTATAACGGTTGACCCAATAGTTCCTAATAAAAGGAATGGAATCGCTTCGACAATCAGCCCCGTAATGATGGCAAAGCATTGATGAATGGAGTAAGGAATGTCATGACGGAACGCGGTAACTAAAAGTATATAGGCGGTAATGCCGATAACTAATAGATTTGGTATGAGGCCCCACGTAGAATTGCGGCATAATTGCTCTACCTTTTCTGGCGTTGGAGCCGTTACAATCTTGGCCTCTCTATTATAGGTCCGTAATAAGGAATGATGTGTATCGGTCTCCGTGATGATGCAATCTGCACTATATAATTGACTTGTTACATCATTGCCTAAACCAGGTAACATTGATGCGACGAATTGATCCGTACAAATATATAATACCTTTTCGATTTGTAAGATGTGACGCAGCTTATCACTGTATAGCAAGGTTTCTAGGTGGTGAAAGCTGACCATACCATTCCATTCGATCCATATTTCTTTGGGATTTGTCTTATTGATATAGGTTGCGATTTCGTCTGCTATAGAACTATAGGTATCAGGTTGATTAGGTGTGATTGCACTGAGTTTATCAGGGCTAAGTTGTAAAGCATCTTTAATAAGTGATACAGAGCCTTGTTCGGCACTGATACATGCTGTGCCGCCCAGCTTTTTACGGTATTGTAATTGTTCATTTATGAATGTACTTTTACCAGAACCGATAAATCCGGTAACGATATAAACAGGTATCATGATTGACACACTTCGTTATGTACCAT
>NZ_DXLG01000176.1 GCF_019414865.1 Veillonella sp. | reverse complement strand
AAATGATCGTTAAATCCAAAACTATCTTAACTGAAGAAATTGGTTTGAACGAAGTTCTTGAAGAAGCTGGTATTGAAGTAAACGAAACTGACTTGGCGGAATTCATTTTGCAAACTGCAGTGAGCCCACCATCTCACATCGTAGTACCAGGCCTTCACTTTGAACGTAATAAAATCCGCGAAATCTTTGCTGAAAAATTAGGCTATACAGGTACAGAAAACCCTACTGAAATGACTCACTTCGTACGTGGTTATGTACGTGAACGCTTCTTGAAAGCTGACGTAGGCGTTAATGGTTGTAACTTTGCAGTTGCTGCATCTGGTACTTGCACAATCGTTTCCAACGAAGGTAACGGTCGTATGGCTAGTTCCATTCCTAAGACTCAAGTAATCTTCTTAGGTACAGAACGTATCGTTCCTGACTTCAAAGCTCTTGACGTAATGATGGAAATGTTGAACCGCTCTGCAGTAGGTGCTAAAATTTCCAACTACTTCTCCATGATGACTGGTCCTGGTCGTGCTGGCGAAGCTGACGGTCCTGAAGAAACTCATATCATCATTATCGATAACGGTCGTTCCGGTATCTTGGGTGGTACATTCCAAGAAATGTTACGTTGTATCCGTTGTGGTGCATGTATGAATATCTGTCCTGTATACCGTCACATCTCTGGTCACGGTTATGGCTCCGTATATCCAGGTCCAATGGGTGCTGTATTGACTCCATTGTTCAAAGGTTACGACGTAGCAGGCGATCTTCCATACGCTTCCACATTGTGCGGCGCATGTACAGAAAACTGTCCAGTAGCTATTCCATTGCATGAATTATTGATGGAACACCGTCATATTATGGCTGACATCGAAAAAACTCGTCCGAAAGCAGAAGAAGCAATCTTCACTGCAGCGGCTAAGATGTTTGGTAACTCCACATTATTCGACCTTGGTACAAAAGCTGGTGCTATCGGTATGAACTTGATCAGTAACAAAGAAGGCAATATGCCTACATGGACTCAAGCTATTCCAGTTATGAACGGCTGGACTAAATCTAAAGAAATGGGTACATTGAAGTTCAAGAAATTCCGTGACTTATATGCTGAACATGAAAAGAACAAGAAGAAGGAGAAAAAATAATGGATGAAGCTAAACGTAAACAATTTATTGCACGTTTATCTCGTGCATTAGGCCGTGATCAAGAAATGTGCCCTGCATTTGTAGAGGACTTTGATTACAGCCATGGTCCTCAAGAAACTATGTTCAAAGATTTGAATAAAGATCAAATTTTGACAATGTTTAAGGAACAATGTCAACGTGTTGGTACAAAATTCGTTGAAACTACACCTGATAAATTAGGTGAAACAATTTTGGCAGCTATCGAAGATTGGGGCAATGGTAAGGTTGTATTCCCAAGCACTCCTGAAGTAGATGAATATAAATTAAAAGAATTATTCGAACAAGATGCAGCTAATAATGGCGGCACTCGTACATACTTCCAATGGGACCCAGCTAAAGGCCGTGAAGAATGTATCTCCAACACTGCCAATGCAGATATCGGTATTACATTCCCATACTGCGGTATTGCTGAAACTGCTACTGTAGTACAAGCGTCTGGTGAAGAATCTGGCCGTGCTATTAGCTTGTTGCCTACTACACATATCGCTGTATTGTACACGGATACAATCAACCCACGTATGACTCAAACAATGGAAAACTTGGCTGAACGTTATCACAACGATCCATCCAAATTCCCTACAAATATCTGCTTGATTTCTGGTCCATCCCGTACAGCTGATATTGAGTTGGTTACTGTAGATGGTGCTCATGGTCCTATCCAAGTAACTTACGTTTTGGTTAATCGCTAATACGTTAGGTAGGTATAGCTATAACTGAATAATTTTAAAGGTGATCTTCCTTACGAAGGTCACCTTTTTATATACCTAGCTTTCTATTATGATGTATAGTAATCATGAAATTATAGAGCCATATGTACATCCATGTAGATTAAGGTGTTTATGGGGCTTGCAGATTCTGCATAGATAAACTTATAAAATTCGAATTATTTTACTTGTAAAATTTTCGATATATGCTATACTTAATTCATAACCTATTATTGTGATATGAATTAAAGAGGTGTATTATGAATATTCCATTCTTTACAGATTACCTCATGTTAAGTAATCCAATAAGTATCGCTATTATCGCAGTATTTGTGCTCGCGTTAATCGGTATTTATGTATTGCAACGCAAGGGCACATCCTTTGGTAATCTCGTTATTATTGGTACTATTGTTGGTGCCGTACTCGGTATTGCAGTTCAAATCATTGCAGGCTTCCCAGATGATCCATCTAAAGTGGTTTACATCAAGGAAAGTACTAAGTGGTTCTCTCTAGTAGGGGGCGGCTTCATTGATTTGATCCGTATGCTTGTTATTCCTATTGTATTTATTTCTATC
>NZ_DXLG01000175.1 GCF_019414865.1 Veillonella sp. | reverse complement strand
GAATAAAAAGAGACGACCGCTGGTCGTCTCTTTTTTAATCATTATTTGATTTCGTAGTAATTTAGCTCATCCAAGCTTTTACCAAGAGCAGGCATATAAGTCTCAAGGAACATATCTACTTCTGGCATGTTGAGTGCTTTCAGTTTAGCCAAAATGGAGTCATGTGCTTCTTTAAACTCATCGTTCCCTGCCTTGAGTTCGTTTACACATTTCATATAGGCCGAAATTGTATCTGCTGCCTTAACGATAGGCCACTCAGGATTATCCTCTGCATCTACTATGAAAGGCTTATAAACAGCTTGTAATCGTTCTGGCAAGGTAGATAACATTTTCTCTTGTGCTAATGTTTCAACTTCACCATACAGTTCACGAAGTTTTGGATCAAAATATTTAATCGGTGTTGGCATATCGCCTGTGAAGATTTCACTCACCTCATGGTACATGGCAATAACAGCCACCTTATTAATATCTACATTGCCACCGAAATATTCGTTCTTCAGAGCTGCTAAGTTATGAGCTACCATAGCCACTTCAAGGCTATGTTCTTGAATATTTTCAGTTTCTGTATTACGCATAAGGCTCCATCGATTGATAAAGCGCATGCGTTTTAAAAATGCAAAGAATGAACTCATATATCCCCCATTACACAATAGTTCCCCTAAATAACTCCACGAAGTTTAAAGCCGTAATCAAGGAATTGTACTGCTTCATCCCAACGGTTATCATCGTTAAGCATAACTACAATCATAGTATGGCCATTACGGGTAGCCGATGCAATCAAGCATTCTCCTGCAGCATTCGTAAAGCCAGTTTTTAAACCATTAGCACCGGGATATTTATTGCGAATGAAATGGTTTGTAGTGCGAATTGTTTCTGGCGTACGGTTTTGATAAGGCACCTTATAATAATCATTGGCTACTTTATCGCGGAACATTTGGTATTTCATACCATACGCTGCAATCATCGCCAAGTCACGAGCCGTAGAGTGATGGCCCATTTGTGTCAAACCATGAGGATTTAAAAATACACTATTTTTTGCCCCTGCTTTTGCAGCAACGCGATTCATGTCCTTTGCAAAGTTCTCTACAGAGCCACTTACATTTTCTGCTACCACAACGGCCGCATCATTACCGCTGGCAACCATCATGCCTTCAAGAACGCCTTCCAAGGTAATTTGATCACCAACACGAACCCCCAGATTGGATTCCTCCATACTAGTGGCATAACTACTAATAGTCGCCAGTTCATCAAGTTGTGTACCTTTGAGTTCTAGAGCTGTTAACAATGTAACCATTTTCGTAGTACTCGCAGGATGCATCCACTTATCAGGATTCTTTGCAAATAGGATTTCTTTTGTATCCGCATCAATGAGAACAACAGCCTCACCTATCGTAGATGGTGGCGCAATATACGCCGCATGAGAAACACTAGTACCGAAAATAATAGCGCCTATAAAGGCTATCATCAAAATAAGTCGTTTCCAAACTATACAAACATTAGTTGTTAAAGATATCATATATCTCACTTTCTGTATCACATATTAACTTTCAGGGTTATCATCAATGGCAACATCCGTCCCACTTGCTTTTTTCTTAGTTCCCTTAATTTCACCAGTAGAGTTATCTACATTTTGAAGATATACAACACGTTGAGGATATGGAATGTCGATACCATATTTATCGAACGCATCTTTTACATCAGACATAATTCCATATTGCACATCTAAGAAGTCTTTCGACTTAACGCGTGCATAGGCAGCAATGCGTACAGAGTTATCGCCAAATTCAGAAATACCAATTTCCATATTTTTAGGATTGAGTACACGTTTATCAGCAGCAAAAATATTTTTTAAGATTTTAATTGCTTCATGATGATTATTGTTATAACCAATATCAAAGACGAACGGGATAACCCTTTCGTGGGTATAAGCAATATTAGTTATGGCTTGGGAGGTAAGGATAGAGTTTGGTATATACACATTTTTTTGATCTTTAGTAGTGATAATAGTATACATAAATTGAATAGACTTAACACTACCTACAGTATCTCCAACTTGAATAACATGACCTGCTCTAAAAGGCTTAAATATAAGAATTAATAAGCCTGATGCCAAGTTAGATAAGTTGTTTTGTAAGGCCAAACCAATACCTAAACCAAAGGCACCAAAGGCAGCTACAAAGGATGTAGTAGGAACACCAATTTGATTTAAGCAAATCAATATTAGACCTACTAGCAATGCATAATTGATAATCTGCGTAATAAAGCTCATCGCAGCAGAGTCATAAGAAGCCTTAGTCATAATACGGACAGCAAAGGTTTTCACCCATTTAATAGCATAACGACCTACCCAAAATATAATAAGAGCTAATAATATATTACCCGCTTGAGAAAAGAACCAATCTCGAAATTGAATTAATACATTTGCATCTTTAAACAGTAATTCAGAAGCCCTATTTAAAAGCTCACTCATACTAAC
>NZ_DXLG01000174.1:1326-2496 GCF_019414865.1 Veillonella sp. | reverse complement strand
CATCAAAGATAAGCCATTCTTAGGTCAAACATTAATACAATTATTTGCCTTTGGCGGATTTTTTGCTTATATATCAGGTTCATCCTTTGTATACCAAAATATTTTTAATCTTTCCGCTCAAGAATTTAGCTATCTTTTCGGTATTAACAGCTGTGGTATTGTCTTAGCTAGTGCCATTAGTAGTCGTGTTAGTAATGTTATAACAGCTAAACAATTACTAACATTCAGCCTATGGCAACTTACAATTGGTTCCTTACTATTCTTAATTGCTATGATTTTCGAATGGTCACTCATCCCTGTAACAACCATCCTATTCTTTACCGTATGTACCGTATCCCTATTCGGCTCCGCCTCATTCTCTATGGCGATGACCAACTACGGGAAAATGGCAGGCAGTGCCTCTGCCATACTCGGCTTTGCAAGCATGTTTGCGGCAGGTATTGTATCTCCACTCGTTGGTATTGGTGGGGATCATACGGGGATACCCATGGGGATTACAATGCTAGTATGTGCAGTGCTTTCCTTATTGTGCCTATATGGTTTAGTTGAAAAAGAATAATCTATTTTACATTTGTGTACGTCCCACAATGGGGCCCAACTACAACAGAATATTATTAGTATATAAATAAGATACCCCTTTCCTTGCTCAGTACTTCGTAAAATCGCTTCGGAAAGGGGTATCTTATTTATATTAACACTACCTGTGAAGGCGTCCCATTGCGGGACTATACAAGCATACTTCAAAATAGATTACTTCTTATTCCCTACAAACACCATAAGCACAATAAAAGAAAGCTACTGTCCAACTGGTTGTAAACGAAAGGAGATGTGGCATAGCCACATCTCCTTTCTCCCCCTCCCATCTCCGTTAGGTGTATTGCTAATTTTTTATAATAAATAACGAGATAACAAACTCGATGGAGCTATTAGGGATATAGTAGATTGGATTACTTACATTTTATAATGGGACATCTTCATAGCCGAGTGTATATAGAAAAGAATACAGCCCTCTCTGCAGCGATTTTACGGAGCGTAGTGACGTACCTGAGCCAAGAGAGGGCTGTATTTTTTCTATACTAATGATATGTAGTTGTATCCGGGCCCCATTATAAAATGAAAGCACCTTATCGCTTATTTACAATAGCTCCATCGAGTTACACAACTATTATT
>NZ_DXLG01000174.1:0-1226 GCF_019414865.1 Veillonella sp. | reverse complement strand
AACATTGTCGATAGTAATAGTTTTAGTCGGTTTGCTTGGTTTACTGCACTGGAGCCCGGATCGTAGTCAATAGCAGCAATGCGCACGTCTGGGTAGGCAGCGGATAGTGTTTTCACCATGCCTTTACCTGTAACGTGGTTTGGTAAGCAGCCGAATGGTTGCAAGCATACGATTTGTTTTGCCCCTTTTTCAATGAGGTCAATCATATCCCCTGTGAGGAACCAGCCTTCACCGCATTGGTTACCAAGACCGATGAATTGAGCTGCTTCTTTTGCTACTTCTGTCATACGTTGTAGAGGGTCAAAGTTTTTAGACGCCGCTACGGCTTTAGCGTATGGCAAGCGGTAGAGTTCAAGGGCTTCACGAGCCAATGTACCGAAGAAGCCAGATAGCCATGTACCATCAAGGTGTTTAGCCCGGTACGTGCTGTCCATTGCACAGTACAAGAAGAAGTCTAATAAACCAGATGTAACGACTTCGCCACCTTCTTTTTCAATGAGTTCATTGATATGGTTGTTAGCACTTGGGTGGAATTTAACGTAAATTTCCCCTACGACGCCAACGCGAGGTTTTTGTACATCTTTATTAACCGGCAAGTTATCAAAGTCATGAATAATTTCTTTGATGTACTTATTGTACTGACGAAGGCTTGCAGATGTAATGTTTTCACGTAATTTTTTAATCCAGTAATCACATAATGCATCTGTAGAGCCCGGGTTAGTTTCGTAAGGACGGGTAGCCAATACGCATTGCATGAGGGCATCACCGTAAACAACGGCTTGAATCATGCGATGCAAGAAACCTTTTGTCAATTTGAAGCCTGGTTGACGTTCCATATCGCTTGCATTAAGAGATAGGATTGGTACTTGTTTCATACCAGCGTCAATCAATGCTTTACGCAAATAACCAATATAGTTTGTAGCACGGCAACCACCACCTGTTTGAGAGATGATAACAGCTGTTTTATCGATATCGTATTTACCAGATAATAGTGCAGACATGAGCTGACCAACAACGATAATCGCTGGGTAACATGCATCATTATTGATATATTTCAAGCCCACTTCAATATCGTCACGCGTTGGTGCTGGCAACATTTCAAAGTTATAGCCTTCATTTTTGAGGACTGGATCTAAGAGGCTAAAATGCAATGGTGACATTTGTGGCACCAAGATTTTATAGGTCTTACGCATTTCCTCTGTGAACACCACGCGATTATAATCGTA
>NZ_DXLG01000173.1 GCF_019414865.1 Veillonella sp. | reverse complement strand
ATTAACAATTGTATTTGTAATGGTATAAACAATACTATTTTTAACGATACCATTAGGATTTGTTACTACCAGTGTGACTGCCATAATTAGACCTAATACAGTACCAATGAATAGAGATAGGAACACCATATATAATGTCTGTTCTGCAGCTAATAATAACTGCGATCCTGGAACACCAAGTTCTTGCATGAAGAAATCCATTATAGTGTCACCTCCTGCCATTCAATACCTTGAGCAACAAGATACTCTTTTACCTTGCCCACCTCAAGATCATCGCCAATAAACTGAACAATGAATATACCAAGTACAGTATGTTCTAACTCTGTTACCGTAGCAAATAATACACTCGTTTCTAAATCATAGGTTTTATTAATATGATATAGAACATTATCTGTCGTATTATTTCCTAAGAAATGCATCTTAAGAATTGTGTATGGCCTTTTATCACAAGCTAATGTATGTTTCACTGTTGATGGAATTTCATTAGGAATTACAGTCCTAACAAATCGCTTTGTTGTTTCGTGTTTAGGTTTACTAAACACCTCAAGTACAGATCCGCTCTCTATGAGCTTTCCATGCTCCATAACTACAACTCGATTACATATTTTCTGAATTACATCGATCTCATGAGTTACGATAACTACTGTTACACCCAGTTCACGATTAACACGTTCTAGTAATTGTAATATAGATTCTGTTGTATCAGGATCTAGAGCGCTAGTTGCTTCATCACAAAGCAATATGGATGGATCTGTAGCTAATGCACGAGCAATACCAACGCGTTGTTTTTGACCCCCAGATAATTCTCCAGGATATGCATTTGCTTTATCGCCCAAATCAACAAAGTCTAATAAGGTTTTAACCTTTTTATCAATGTCTGATTTTGGCACCTTATTAAGAATTAGTGGGATAGCCACATTATCATACACCGATTTAGCATTCAACAAATTGAACTGTTGAAAAACCATACCGATGCGCTTACGAACCTTTCTAAGCTCATTAAAACTTAAACCATTGATATTCACACCATCTATTTCAACATGACCAGAGGTAGGTACCTCTAAGGCATTAATCATGCGAAGCAGTGTAGATTTACCAGCTCCACTAAAGCCAATAATGCCAAATATGTCGCCTTTTTCTATGGTAAAGTTTACATCAGATAATGCAGTAACCTTTTGCTTATTAACGTCAAACTCTTTCGTTACATTTCGTATAGCAATCACTGTACCACCTCTTTCCCTACAATCTAGTAGGAATTAATATCATCTTTAAAACATATCTTAAAGGTATGTTTTAATTATGTACTTAGATTACTACAATTTATAAGGACTGTCAAACACAAAAAGAACCTCAACCTTTAAAAAGTTGAGGTTCTTTATTTATCTATATCGATTAAAGAGATATAGGGATCCTAAAATAACAGGCGCTCCAATATAGAGTCCCATATTTGGTATTTCGCCCAATAAAAAGGCTGCTACTATAGCTGCCACAATTGGCGAGATATACATAAAGTTAGTTACATCAGACACCTTTTCAGCATGTTCAAAGGCATAGCTCCAGAATACGAATCCTAATGCACTGGAAAAGAATGCTAGGTATATCATAGCAAGCTTCGCAGTAATTGGTGCGGCTCCAATCATTTCAATAGCATGATCTGCAAAAGGTAGTGCCATAATGGCACCTGTAAACATGGACCACATAGCGATAGTAATCGAGTCATAACCTTTCAGACTAAGCCCGCGATTTAGAATATTATAAACCGCAAACAGTATCATACCAATCAACGTCCATATGGCCCCCATTGGAATGGTCAGAGTGGAATTCCAAAGGATAATGATGGCTACCCCTACAAAAGCAGTTATAGTGAAGAGCCAACCTATAGGGCGTATTCTATCCTTATAGACTACCAATGCCATCAGTGCTGTTGTCATTGGTGTTAAAGCCATAATAATACTAGATGTAGCGGCCGGTATTGTTCGCAATCCCTCATTAAACACAATTTGATAAACGAAGTTACCTGTAGCGCCTAACAAAATGTATATACCCCATTCACGCCAAGATGTAGGGATGTGTAATCCTTTAAACACACCAATAATTAGCATGAGTATAGCGCCGCCTACAACCCTCGCTACAGAGAGTGTCAGTGCGTCTACTGATTGCAAAGCCAACTTACCAAAAGGAAAGGCTGTTGCCCATACAGCGATTGTGGCAGATGCCCCTAAAACAGCTTTCATACGATTTGTCATTAGCATCTACCTTTCTACACAATTCCATAATCAATACTATCTAAATATTACCATAGTAAGGCCATACAATTCCAAGAAGATACATCACAACATATCGAACACTCTCTATTTATTGATATAAATTTTCATTATTTAAAGATAATATGATAATTGATTCTTCAAAACCCAAACTCAAATAAATCAAGTAATTAGTTATGCTTTCAATGTATTTATATAGTGTTTTCAATATTATTAAATTACAAATAACATCCA
>NZ_DXLG01000172.1 GCF_019414865.1 Veillonella sp. | reverse complement strand
GTTGTTTATATAGTAATCCTAAACCTTGATTCAATGTTTCTAATTTAGAAAGCCAATCTTTCGTTTTATGTGCTTTAAACCGTTGCGCTAAGTTATATACAAATTGACGCATATATTTAGTTTGTAAGATATAAGTACCTACCAGCATTGCAATGACAGATACTACTGCAAAAATCAATAGCATATCTCTTGAAATATATGGAATTTCAATAGCATCATGTAAAAATACTAAAGGTAACATGATAACCAAGAACATAATTGAAAATACGGTGCGTATTAATACGATTGGCGTACCTTTAGATATGGGTACACCATAACTTTTTAATACTAGAACTTGCGCTACAGCACCTCCACTGGCACCTGGTGTCAACATGGCCATAAAATAATTACTAAAAATTACGCGAAGTACCGCCTTTATGGATAGCTTGTACCCACCGATTTTTACAAGTCTTTGTAACCGTAGGCCATCAAAATACATGCCTGCTGCTAAAGCTATCAAAGCTAATAATAACGAAATACTATTAAATGATGAAATTGTTTTTAATGCATCTAAATCAATAGTGTAGTAAATGATACCAATTGACACAGCCAATAGTAAAAGAAACATAAAAATGCCTCTCTTCATCATTTTACTCATATCAAGTCTCCATAATTAATTAGCTCAATATTATGTTGTCTAATATATAAACGCGTATGGTTAGAACAAACAGCTTGTAATTCATCTTCCCAATGATAGCCCCATTTATATTGATTTCCAAGAAGCGTATTATTTAAACCTGGATGAATCATCAATTCATGAGTACCCGATTTTTTAGATACGGATTTTAATATACCCATTAACGTTTTCTGATTAATGTGTCCCCCATTTACCATACCCCAAAAATATTGTGTGGAATACATGCCGTTATCACGTATTGTAGGACGTGCTTTTGCAGCCACAGTAGATAACCCCACCTTACCTAACAATCGCACCGGAGAGTACATATAATTGACAAATAAAGAAGATTCATCTGGAATGCGTATAGCATTAATACCATACTGTTTAGCTTGCTCTATTACGATTGGTAGTACCGTCGGTAATACATGCATATGTTGATGACCATCAATATGCGTTACATGTAAACCAGATTCCATAATACGTTCCATTTGAGCGTGAATTTCTTTGCGCAATTCACTATAATTAATCTTTCCAGTATAAATTCGCTTCATAAAATCGATATATGTTTCTGGAAATACGCCTTCAGATGTAAGCAGAGATGATACTTCAGATGGATCACATACCGGTTTAAGTCCACCTACTAAGGCGATATGAACACCAATGCCCAACTTAGGGTTATTTTTTGCCATACTTACAGCTTCTGTAAAAGCTTCACCTCCCGCTAATAGAGAGGTACTCGTAATGATACCTGTACGATGACCATCAATGACTGCAGCATTAACTGCACTATG
Organism: Veillonella sp.; assembly: GCF_019414865.1. GTDB lineage: Bacteria > Bacillota > Negativicutes > Veillonellales > Veillonellaceae > Veillonella. The sequence continues at coordinate 1,055 of NZ_DXLG01000172.1, read as the reverse complement.
AAGACCAAAATCGTCGGCATTTACTATTAATTTGGACATAGTTTACTTCCTTTTCATTAAAAAAAGGGAGAACTTTGTTCTCCCACAAAGGATATATGTTATTGTACCAAATACAGAACTATAAAATCAATACAAAAGCCCTCTACTTGTATACTAGTAGAGGACTTTCGATATACTTATAAATTTTTATCATAAATACTAGATCTGATTCTCAAGTATTTTAATTATGATATCAATTGCTCTTGAGCTTTATACATACATAAAGCCGCTGCTACACTCACATTTAACGATTCAATGTCACCATACATGGGAATCATGATTCGGTGCTCACATAGATTCATAACCTCAGGTGTTACCCCATTCCCTTCATTACCTAAAATCAACATACATCGTTTATCGTATGTAACCATGTTATAAGGTTTTGATTCCTCTAAAGCAGTTACATAGGTAGACATATTGGATTCTGCAATCAGATCATTAAGCATAGATAATGTCACGTCTTCATAGACAGGTATTTTATGTAACGCACTCATTGTACTACGTACCGTCTTATCATTAAAAGGATCTACTGTACCTTTCATCAAGAATATGCCCTTCACACCTGCTGCTACAGCAGTACGTATAATCGTACCTAAATTACCGGGATCTTGGACACCATCTAGTGTAATATAAACACCATCTTCAATAGAGATAGATTCAATACTATGATTGGGTTTCGCTACTATGGCAATAATACCTTGTCCATTTACGGTATTATCGATTTTATCAAATATTGGATCTTGCGCAATATAAGTAGGAATTGATTGCATAGAATCTAAAGCTAATAACGCTTCGATATTATTATCTTTAAATTTAGACTCTCGTATAACAATTGTTTTTATTACACCATTAGATGAAATATCACGGATAGAACGGATACCTTCAACAATATACTCACCATGTTTATTACGATTTTTACGTTGTCCTAGAGAAACTATACGTTTAATAGTCTTATTATCTTTAGATTGGATAAATTCCATGCTAACTCCCGCTTTTTTGACGAATCCATAGATTAT
>NZ_DXLG01000171.1 GCF_019414865.1 Veillonella sp. | reverse complement strand
ATTATAAACTGACAATGAAGAAAATATGAAGGTCAAATCACTTTTTTATGCTTTTTACTTGCTTTAAGTATTAAAAATAGCGTAAACTATAAGAAGTATCTAATATTTATGATATTGAGGTAACCCTGTGAATTTACAAATACGGATTTGGATATCCAATGTTGTGCTCTTTGTAGTGCCTATTTTGATAGCAATTATCTTATTTTTGCTATACTTTACAGGTCTGCGCATATTGGCTAATGCCGGTTACTATTTGCGTATTGAGCAGGAACAACAGTTTAAAAGTGTCAGTCGAATCACTGAAACAATTACCTTTTATGGTTTAGAAAACAACTTAATAGATAGCTTAGTAAAGCCTAGCTATAGTCTACTCGATCCGAAGGAAGTATATGTAGAGGTATTAGATCAAGGTAATATGGTGTACAGCTATGGTAATCCTCAAATCTATAGCGCTTCTGCTATTGTTGGTCTTATTGATGTAAACCCTGAATTACAAGGTATTGTATATCAGTCCAATAATACGTTCGTATATGAAATGCGGAAATACGATGGGCGTCATGCTTATGTATATCATATTGCTATAAAGCGCGCTACTCATGGTAGTGATAGCTTAATGGAATCTGTATCTTTCTACATAATCATAGTTGCTATATTACTGTTTATTGTTACATTCTTTGCTATTAACCGATTTGTTACACGCTTTATCATGATTCATGTTAAGAATATGACAAAGTCCTTAGAAATGGCCAATCGTCAGATTGAAATGGAACAGGAGCAACAAAAAGAGTTACTAGCAGGGATATCCCATGATATTCGAACGCCGTTAACAGCTATTAAAGCGTATGCAGAAGGTGTTCGTGATGGTATTGCACCAACCGAAGAGCAACAAAAACGCTATATGGGAATCATTTTGAAACGTGCTAATGATTTAGATTCGATGTTAGAGGAGTTATTCCTCATTACCACATTGAATTACAAGAAAGAATCTCGTCCATCTGAACGAATTGAACTCGGTCAATATGTACGTGATTTTGTAGAAGATCATTTGGCTCCTTATCAAACAAGAGGTCTAGAAATTAAATTCCGTATAGCAGCGGAAAATGCTTTCATTAATGCAAACCCACAATTGTTACAGCGTGTTTTACAAAATGTGTTGAACAATAGTGCTAAGTATAAAATGGCCGATGTTGGTCATTGTGTTATTGATGTAACTAGTGATGATGATTTTGTATACTGTGTTATCAGTGATGATGGCCCAGGGGTACCACCAGAATCGCTAGAACGTCTAATGCGTCCATTCTACCGTGTAGATTCATCTCGTACGAATCCACAAGAAGGTAGTGGTCTTGGATTGTCGATTATTCGTCGAATTATGGAAATCTTTGAAGGCCGAGTTGTGATTGAAAATGTAAGACCACATGGTCTACGTATTATATTAGAATTTCCTAAACAAGGAGAAGAATCATGAGTGAACATATCTTAATTATTGAAGACGATTTGGATATCGCCAATATTGAGCGTGATTATTTGATGGTGGCAGGTTATGATGTAACTATTATGACTAATGGTACGGAGGGTATTGAGGCTGCCTTAAATACTCCTGTAGACCTTATCATCCTTGATGTTATGTTGCCAGAAATGGATGGTTTTGAAGTTTGCCGCCAAATTCGTGACAAGGTTCGTGTACCAATTGTTATGGTAACAGCTCGACTTGATGATATCGATAAAATCCGTGGTCTCGGCGTAGGTGCTGATGACTACATTGAAAAACCATTCTCTCCATCTGTATTGATTGCAAAAATCAAAGCTATGTTGGCACAATATAAACGCTTAACAGAGCGCGATGCAATGGAAACTAATGCGATTCAATCTGGAGAAATCCGTCTTGATCCTAAGATGATGAAAGTTTGGGTAAACGAAAAAGAAGTTCATCTTAAAAAGAAAGAATTCCAGTTATTAGAATTCTTGATGCGCAATCGTGATATCGTATTTAGTAAAGAAGAATTATACTCTCGCGTATGGGGCCTTGATTCTTATGGTGATTATGCAACTGTAGCGGTTCATATCAACCGTTTACGTGAAGAAATTGAAGATAATCCATCCGATAGTAAGCACATCATTACTGTATGGGGCGTTGGTTATAAATTTGTTTGATAACTGAAATCACTTTCATATTACGCTCACGTTTTTGGTGGCTGTTGATAAAATATGAGTTTATAGGAAGTTATTATATAGATATAATCAAAGATTTAAAAATTGTTTATATACTTCCTTTGATAGTTTAGATATTCCATGTATACTTATCTAAGTAAGGCTGAAGTTTGATTCTAGATAAGAAACAACTAAACTTCTCTCTCTTAATAAGTTCTCTCTCAACTTATCTAGATCACATATACTCTCTCTCAACAGTCCTTACACTCTCAAACTATATGCATAAAGGGCATTCCTAGCGACGGCTAGTGAATGCCCTTTATGTTTTATATGGTACATTTTTATATACATATGTTTTTATGTAATTTCTCTACAGTTGAATCGTCTTGAAA
>NZ_DXLG01000170.1 GCF_019414865.1 Veillonella sp. | reverse complement strand
CTACTATATTTAGTAGTTCATATTTTTTAGGATACGATATATTTTAAACTAAATATCAGACTTTTACAATTAGTTTTTATAATCGCTATAGTCTTCAATATCAATAGATGTAGTAGGAGGCATTACTTGAGCACCTAATTCATCTACCGTAGATTTCCAATTTGTAGCTGCTTCTGTAACAGCCTTGATATAGGCTTCATCAGCAGCCTGTACAGATGAAATTAATTGGGCTTCATTATTAACATCTAATACGCGGCGGCGCACGCTGCTAAGCATATAGCCGAAGGATTCATCTGTTTGAACAAGCATGGAAATTTCTTGGATCAATGTTTGTCCAGTAGTACTACAGAAGTATGTATACCACATATATGCCAATTCAGCATCTGGGAACATCCAGTAAATATCCTCTGCTGGTACCTCTGTAGTAATATCTACATCTACATGATCCGCATAACGTTTAAATGTAAGGAAATATGCGCCACTTTCCACAAGAGCATTACGGCCTAATTCAGAAACACGGCTGTCGATACAGTAAATACCATCTTGACCTAAGGCTACATCAGTTTGACCGCCTGGCAACAAAATAGAGCGTAAAGACAAGCCATAATTTAATACTGTGAATACTGGCAATTGAGCAAATACGCCATGAGGCAATGGAATATAGTTAATTGTTTTCCACTCATCCCCTACGCGTTCACGAAGGCCAACGCGCATCTTTTTAACATCGTATTTACCATATACAATTTCATAAGCCCCTAGTGGAGTCCATTCACGGATGGCTTCTACACGCTTTTGATTCAAGAAGAATTGTAATGCCATATTATTTAAGCCCAATTGGTTTTGTGCCATTGTAGCAGGTAAGAATAGTTGTGCAGTCCCTTCTGGAACAAGATTATGTAGTCCATTTGCCACTTCTTCCACAATATCTTCAGAAGATTGGAACATACCAACCGTACCTGTAAAGATATGGTCAAAATAGCTACGATGAGGCCATTGATTAATAATTTGTGCCATTGGGTATAAACGTGTCAAAATGCTATAGCACACAGGAGACGCCGTATAAAGAACGACTTTTTTATCTTCATAAGATTGAAGAATCTCTTCTACCATGCCTGCATATTCTTCTACATACGCATATAGAACGAGTTCTCCCGTTTTACTATGAGCTTCAATACTTTCACGAACAGGAGTTTCCCAAATAGTGCCTACATCTAGACCATCCAAGATACCTGTATCACTAATGAAATCAAATAATTCAACTCTAAAGGATGGACCATATAGAGCTTGGAATGTATTCAAATCATATGGAACAGGACCAAAAGACTCGACTGTGGATTTTTCTGCTAACGCATATAAATCATCTGCTGTTACACCCCACTCACGGGAGCTAGCATTACTAGAAATCAATTGATCCAGTACTTTAAAACGCATTAACTCATTTACAATATCAATCCCCTCAATGCCATGAGTCGCACAAAGGGCAATAAATTCTTCGTTATTTACTTTCATATTAAACCTTTCCCGCCGAAGGGCATACATGATTTAAAAAACATTCTTCACATAAAGGCTTACGAGCCTTACATAATTTACGGCCATGGTAAATTAACCAGTGATGAGCAGCAGCCCAATCCTCTTTAGGGATGGCCTTTTGCAATTTCTTCTCCATCTCTTCTGGAGTTTTAGCAATACCTAGTTTTAATCGATTAGCTACACGGAATACATGGGTATCTACCGCAATGGCAGGTGTACCGAACAATACGGACACAACTACGTTAGCCGTTTTACGACCAACACCAGGTAATTCTACTAGTTGATCAAATTCACGTGGTACCTCACCATGATATTGTTCTACCAAGATTTGACAGGTAGCAATTAAGTTTTTCGCTTTAGACTTATAAAGACCGCAATCTTTAATAAGAGTTTCTAGTTTTGTAACCCCTATTTCAAGCATTTTAGCAGGATGATTTAATTCAGGGAACAATCGTTTCGTAACAATATTAACCCTTTCATCCGTACATTGTGCAGATAAAACAACGGCTACTAATAATTCAAATTCATTTGTATACTCAAGGGCAGGTTTTGCATCAAAATAATGCTCTTGCAATAATTTCAATTGCTCTGCCTTTATCGCTTTTGTTACACGCATACAGCTCTCCTTTCTCACTTGTGAAAGTACAGACGCGTACAACTTATATCTTACCATACGTATTCATTTAGTTCTATGTTATAATAAATCATGTTATTCTAATATAGAATACAGGAGGTCAATATGAGTAATATTAACGATACATTAAAGCGCATAAATGAACTAGCAGCAAAGAAAAAATCTGGACAACCACTCACACCAGAGGAGTTAGCAGAAAAAAAAGAACTTTATGAAATCTACTTATCATTCATTCGAGGTCAAATTACAGATACTTTAGATCGCGTTGAATTTGTAGATCCAGAAACCGGTGAACGAACTGCTCCAAAACGAGCTCTAGAAAATTTAGCTAAGGAAGCTGACCAAGATATTAAAGAACATAAAGATATTCATTAATATATAAAGATATATAAAGA
>NZ_DXLG01000017.1 GCF_019414865.1 Veillonella sp. | reverse complement strand
ACAGAGATAATAGTAATCCTTTTGCATATCGCTTCTGCAGCGAAACAGGAAACTTATAATTTCCAAAATACTCGGTACAAACTACTATAGATTGTGCCCAAGGATAATTATCTTTTAATGCTAGAAAGTCTTTACTATGAGCATATACATCTTCACTTTCAGGTACATCTTCTAAACGCTTCGTCAACCGATCTTTATAAAAATCAAGTGCATCAAGAGGCACTATACCACAACTATCATAGCCACATGCTAGCGCTTTATCATGAATCTCTCGTGCCAATAAAGTATTCATATCATCGCCTCCTAAACATTGATTAACTATATAGTTATCATACTCTTTTACAGACTATAAAAAAAGATTTCTTATGAGTCCATTCTCCCGAAAAAGTAATGATACATAAGAAATCTTGTATTAATATTTAGTTTGTATTAATCTTCACCAATCATACGTACTTCTGGCTCCAGATGTACACCATGTTGATCATATACGCGTTTTTGTACCTCTTTAATAAGATCAAGTACATCTTTAGCTTTAGCATTACCAGTGTTGATAACAAAGCCAGCATGCTTATGAGATACTTGTGCATCACCAACAGATAATCCTTTAAGACCTGTTTGTTCAATCAAAGTACCTGCAAAATACCCTGGTGGGCGCTTAAAGGTTGAACCCGCGCTAGCATACTCTAAAGGTTGTTTAGATTCACGCTTTTCTGTGAGCTCATCCATGCGAGCCTTAATAGCATCCTTATCACCAGGTTGTAACGTCATAATAACCTCCCCAATAACCTCATGATTATCGTGGAATACGCTATGACGATATCCAAAATCTAAGTGAGATGCATCGTACTCCTTAATATTGCCCTCGAAGTCTACAGCTAGTACTGAAGTGACCACATGGCTCATTTCCCCGTCATAAGCACCTGCATTCATAAATACAGCACCACCAAGTGTACCTGGAATACCAATGGCAAATTCAAGGCCAGATAGTCCGTTTTCCCAAGCAAATTCAGAAGCATCTTTTAACATATAACCAGAACCAATGCATAATACATTATCATTGCAATCCATGATTTGTGTCATATGTCGAACCGATACGACAGCACCGCGAATACCACCATCTTTCACCAAAATATTGGAGCCGCAACCAATAATAGTTACAGGCACTTGTAATTCGTGAATCTTGCGTAGCGTAAAGCTCAACTCATCCATCGTTGTAGGTTCAATAAATAAATCAGCAGGACCACCAATTTTAAATGTCGTATGATGACAAAGCAGTTCCTGTTCTCGTACACGTGTACTAGGTAATTTCTCTAATAAGGCTTCTTTTAAGTCCTTAATGTTTTGGTTGTTGTTGTTCGCCATGATCTAACACTTTCATCCCCTCAGTGATTGGTTCGCTAATGATTTTATAAATATCATTAGAGATTTGGCTCCAACGCATTTGTGCTTGTAAATAAGCAGCCGCTGCAGCATTTTCTTGAATTTGAGGCATCAATTCCTCTTGTTTCTTTTGCAATTCATCAGCTTCTGGTGCACCAGACAACTTTGCGTATTCCCATTGCATTTGTTGTGCCATAAATGTGCGTACCAACGCCGCTGCTACTGCGTCAGCTTTCAAAGCTTCTTGAGCTGCCATTAACTCTTTGTACTCTTCGGATTCACTCATAGCGTGAGCTAAATCATGAGCTTTATCGTAGTTCATAATATCCTCCTCTAACAACACCTGTCAAAATACTACCTATCATGTAGATTGGGTAGGATTTCTAACACATATTTATTGTATATCTCTCAATGGTGAAAGTATATTTATTTAGGTTGAATCCAGTTGCCTTCGGCTTTAAGATCTGGATAATCAAGTTGGCGCATAGCTTCATAGGCAATAATGGCTACTGCATTAGATAAGTTTAAAGAACGCGCCTCATCTACCATTGGTATGCGAATACATGTTTCTTCAACACCTTCTAATAAACTTTCAGGCAAGCCTCTTGATTCAGGGCCAAATACGAGCATATCCCCGATTTCATACTTTACCTCAGAGTGGGTATGCTTTGCTTTTGTAGTAGCGTAGAAATATCTGCGATCAGGATATTTCGCATACAACTCTTGAATATTTTCATGTACCTGTACATCTACCAAATGCCAATAATCGAGACCAGCTCGTTTCACGTGCTTATCGTCGATAGAAAAACCAAGTGGTTTGATAAGATGTAGGGTCATGTGATTAGCTGCGCATAAACGCGCTATATTTCCTGTATTGCCAGGGATTTCTGGCTCATAAAGTACTATTTCCATTTTCGTTCCCCTATTCTTTATATCTATATTATTCTACAAAGGAACGCACAAAATGTCCACTTTTCCCGCCTTCTTTTTCTACGAGGTATGTAGGGCCCATAATCATGCCTTTATCAATGGCCTTACACATATCGTATACGGTGAGCAATCCCACTTGTACAGCTGTAAGGGCCTCCATTTCAACGCCCGTTTTTCCAGTAGTCTTAACGATGGCACGTACCTTAACGGCCTTGTTATGATTTTCATCAGTGCAAGCAGGGCTTTCACCATCTACTAAAGAGCAGTGAACCTCAACCTTTGTGAGTGCTAATGGATGACAAAGAGGAATGAGATTGCTCGTTTGCTTAGCTCCCATAATAGCAGCTAGTTGCGCAACACTAAGGACATCGCCCTTTTTTATAGTACCTGCAGCAATGCGCTCATAAATTGCATCATTGATTGCTATGAATCCTTCTGCGATGGCTGTGCGGGATGTGATATCCTTATCGGATACGTCCACCATCCAAGCATTACCATCTTGGTCAAAATGTGTTAAATCCATACTATATCCTTACTAATTATGCATAAATTATCATCAATAGTTTTATTTTCATTAGTTATATTATACAATAGAATTAAGATTTATATGTATAAGGAAGGAAGTGTTCCTATGAAAACAAAACTAACTTATTTCGGTCATGCTTGCTTTATGCTCACTCGCGGTGATGTGTCCATGATTTTCGACCCATTCTTAACAGGTAATACATGGGATATCGCAAAAAAAGAAGATATCAAATGCCAATATATCTTTGTCAGCCATGGTCACGATGACCACTATGGCGATACAGATTTCATTGCTAAAGCAAATGATGCGCTCGTTATCTCTACTGCAGAGGTAGCTGGTAAAGCAGCAGCTGCTGGTTGTCGTACACACGCTATGCATTTAGGCGGTAAATTTGACTTTGAATTCGGTTCTGTTCGCATAGTACCAGCCTTCCATGGTGCTGGTATCCCTGGTGGTCATGCAGCAGGTTGTATCGTAGACTTCTACGGAGATATTGTATACTTCGCAGGTGATACAGCACTCTTTAGCGATATGAAATTGTTGAATCGCTTTGGCGATATTGACTACGCTTTACTTCCTATCGGTGATAACTTCACGATGGGCGTTGAAGATGCAGCTCTTGCTGCTTCTTATGTAAAAGCGCGTATCTCCATTCCAATTCACTACAAAACATGGCCTGTTATCGACCGTGAACCAGGTGTATTTACAAGCTTAGTTGAAGGCAAATATAATCAAACAGCCCTCATTATCGATCCAGGTTCCTCTATCGAGCTCAATAACTAAAATAAAAAATAACATCTACGTAGAAATGACGCAATTCTAAGGAATTGCGTCATTTTTATATGCTTTTATAAACGCTTCTCTAAGTTAAACCAAAATATATCACTGCTCACCTTTATAAAGCAGCCTAAACCTCTTGGTTAGCCATAGAAAAGCCACTACGACTAGACATACGTACAAATTCATCTATATCTTGTGTTTCATCTACACCCACATAACCTAGTTCACGAACCATGCCATACGGATTATGAAGAGATAGTTGAGGCTTTTCTCCTGTAAGAACCCATAAAACCTTATACCCTTTCGGAGCCTCTCGTAATCGTTCCTCGCCTTTGCCATCCGTGAAGTAAACCAATAAATCCACACGGTTTTGATTGGCTAAAGAAAATACTGGCGAGAAAGCTGTTGCACCGCGCACATCAAGGCGAGGCTTTACATCTTTTACTGATTCCATCGTATACGTACGGCGCACCTCATTATCACATTCTACAACGGTGATGCGATGGTTATAGGCATGTACAATTTGCAGTACTTGTTCTAAGGCGTTCGTAAACTCTGCATCAGTAATACTACCACTCATATCGAGAGCAACCCATACATTAGCCTTATGTTGACGCAAGGTACCAGACAACTCCAAGCGCTCAGGTTGACGACGATTGCGACGCATCGTCGTTTTTTTGTACCCACTTACTACCTTGCCCATGAGCTTTTTAAGGTAGAAATACCACGGAAGAGCACGACGTGTCTTTTGGAAGGTATCGATGAGACTCTTCACATACCCTTCCATATCACCTTTTGAGGCTTCGTTGATATAGCGCTCCGTAATTTGGTCCATCGTATCCGTATCAATGGAATCAGATTCATCCCAAATATCATGGCTAGTTTGAGGGTCAAACTCCATAGCTACAGCTGTATCAGAATTATCTAAGGGTACAAATAGTTCAGGCTTTTCCTTCATCGCCTTATCGATGGCCTTGGCGTAATACTCAATGGTACGGAATCTTTTGAGCATCAATCCAAAACGTTCATTTACATTGGCTACAGTAACCGCATCACGATCAACATGTTCTAAGTAGTCATTTACAACCATATCCATCGCCATATGTACAGCCGTTTTATTAAAGCTTTGACTCAATGTTTTTACGCGCATCAAATGTGCAGAAATGATATGAAGAATTTCACGCTTAATGCCATCCTTCATAACATCTGGTGGCTGGCGTAGTAAGATAAACGGATTTACATATAATACATAGCCACCTTGTTTTAAGTTAATACCGAAGGCACTGGTCATATCAAAACGAATACGATGAGCCATTTGCAAATAGAAGTAACCAAAGAATTGGTCCTCTTCAAGGAGTAAGCTATTTACATCATGCAAAATATTCCATAATCGTTGCTCAAAGGCAGGTGTCATAACGGCTTGTTGCATTATCGCAAAATCAGTGCCTTCAATTTGTATCTCATCTAAGGCACGTCCTATGGTCCCTATATGACTATCAGACATATTATGGTTCATCAAGTCCGCCGCTATGCGTTCTGGTTCCATGCTATGATGTTGTTCTTCATAACTATCTACATAGGCTTCGTAGGCAGCATAGATTTGCGTGTACAAGGCCTCTGCTTCACGATGAATACGCTCCCGTTTTGCATGCCAACGATCGAGAGCCTCGATGGCCTTCTCATCATAGGAACCTGTTTTCTCCCACCCATCTATATGAGTGAGTAAATCAGAGGCGTCGCGAATATCATCTTTATCTAAATTTCGTTGCATCATTCCACCTCCTTTTTCGTTTAACATCAGATTTTATGTATATCATATTTTATATATTGGTTATTGTATCCCCAATCATTCGCTAAATTTCTTTATCCATATAGACAGCTTCATTTAGTTAACTATGGAGCAGAACTATTTTTGTGCTTCAAAGAAGGTATCGATGAACAAGTCATCTTCAATCGCATAGGCGTATACCCGCTCATAAGTGTTTCGTAAATCTTTCATAACTGCTACGCGTAGATCACCTGGATACAATGTAAGGAATTCAATGAAGTGATGAACTTCTTCAGCATTACTATTGCGATTTAAACGATGCAACATATTTTTAGCCGCTACATATAGACGAGTTGGGCTTTCACCTTTAACCTGTTCAGCCATAGACATAATGGCCCCTGGCTTTTGAACCGCCCCTAATACATCATCAAAGGTAATAAGTGGTTCTTGGTCTGACTCGATAAAGTTAACAAACGCCTCAGCAATGAGTTTACCTACGTTACCGCGGATAACATTCATAAATACATCGCGACTATAGGCTGAACCTTCTTGGTTTTTATAAATCGTATACAGGCCAGATACGCGTTCAAAGGAGCGTGGTGTCGCATCAATATCATCTTCATGTCGTTGATTTAAATACTCTGGATAGGAAGAAATGAATTCGATAACTTTTTCCTCAATACCAGCACTTATAGCCCAGTCAATCCATTGCATATAATCAGCATTCATATAAAGCCATACAAAACGATTTTGTTGCGCCGGGTCCATGTCGATAGTTTGGTAGTCAAAAGAATCCTCAGGGTTCATAGCGGCGATGATACGCACTTGATCACTTAAAGAGAAGCCATTGATTTCACGATTCAAGATAAGATTCATTAACTCCTGTTGTACTGCATGTTCAGCACGGTTAATTTCATCGATAAATAATAATACTTGACGACCTTTATCCACAGCTTGAGCCACATGCTCCAACGTATGATGTACAGCATACACTGTAGTCTTTACAGAATGTGTGTTACCACGACCATCTGTATGTGTTACAGATTCTACAGTTGGCAAACCACCAATTTCACCTTCTTTTAAAAGATTTCCATCAATGGTTACCAATTCCCAGTCATGCACAGTAGCTACGCGTGCCGCAAGAGATGTTTTACCAATGCCCGTTTCACCAACGAGCAAAGGCACTTGATTAGCAGCAAGCACTAATTCTACACTTGCCATTGTATCTATAAAGTTCATTGTATCTCCATTTCTAATACTTCAAATATTCACTGACTGCAATTTTCTTAACAGCCCTAGTTCCATAAGCGTCTATAAGTGACAATAGGTCGATATGCCATTTAGATTGGCGACCACCGATAGCTTGGTTGTTAATCAATTCACGAATATAGTCTTCATCAGCTGTATCACTAGAGATGGCGCTAATGATGATCGATTTAATTTCGTCCACAGTGACCCCTAAATCATTTGGTATATACCCTAGTGTGGCAGCACTTACACCAAATAGGTGCAATGCCAAGTCCTTTGTAAGCTTTGTAATTTGCCGCATCGCTTGAGAATCTTGTTTAACTGCTGCTTCTAATACGGCTACGCTAGGCTCATCAATATAACGTAATGCCAAGTAGTTCTCTTTAACCGCTTGCAATTGTACGGCTTCACTAGGTGCCTTAATATATTGCAAAGCATCATAGTTAGACTTTACAGCTTCTAACTGCAGTGCTTCAGATGGATTTGCAATATAGCGAATAGCCCAGCCAGATTGATCGAGTGCACATTGAACAACTGCATCAGATGGGGTATCGATATATTCTAAAACAGCCCAATCTTTTTTCACCAAGGCCTGTAATAGTTCTTCTGTAGGATGTTCCACGAATTGTATGGCTCGTGGTGATTGTGAAAGCGCCGTTTCAATAACCTTTTCGGTAGGTTCTTTAATGTATTGCAACAACATGCCATTTTGAGCTACGCAGGTAAGTTGCATTGCTTCTGTAGGGTTTGGAATATTCCGAATTCCATGGGGGTTATTGGTCAGCGCCGTTATGTATTGTTCTTCTGTCATACTAACCTTCATTTCTATTTAAAAAGGCCATACGAATACGTATGGCCTATACTGAATTCTATTTTTATTGTATCACATTTTTTCGATATAATTATATCTCTTTCGTATACTTACTACACCGTTAATGCATCTAAATCAGAATTATTCCCAATTACTAATAATTTATCATCTTCACCGAGAATGGTAATTGGGTTTGGTGGAACTTCTAAATCTTCACCGCGTCTTATGCCTACTGCATTAAGATTATATTTCTCACGCAAATTAGAATCCTTTAAATTAGATCCTACCAAGAATGTTGGCACCTTAATTTCTATGAGACTAATATTTTTAGATAGTTGTAAATAATCCATCACATGGTCTCTAGTTAAAAACTGTACAAGGCGTAATGCCATATCGTATTCAGGGTAAATCACTTGATCTACACCTATTTTATGAAGCATTTTGCCTTGTATATTATTTTCAGCCTTGGCCACAATTTTAGGTGCATTTAATTCTTTAAGAAGCATAGCTGTCATTAAATTAGCTTGAAGATTTCCACCTATAGCCACAATAACCATATCAAACTGGCTTAGGGCCAATTCTTTGATTGCCTCTTCATCAGTTGTATCTGCAACTATAGCATGTGTTATAAATGGCGAAATTTTCTGTACAACTTCTGGATCAATATCTACACCTAATACCTCATGCTCCATGGAAGCTAACATCTTGGCAACAGTGCCACCAAATTGACCAAGACCTATTACTGCTATCGTTTTATGTTTCATATATGACCTCTTTTATATTCAATCTAATCTATTTTTATAACAATACACGCTCTTCTGCATAGCTAATTGGTTTAGTCGGTGCCGTTCTTAGCGCCCAAGTACCAATAACAGTCATAACCCCTACACGACCTGTAAACATAACAAGCATCAACACCCATTTACTACTTTCAGATAAATTAGGTGTAATACCCGTTGTAAGACCTACGGTCCCAAAGGCAGAAGTTACCTCAAAAAGTAGTCGAATAAAGTCATATGGCTCATCCCAAGCCAAATAACAAGTAGCAAATAAAACAAAAAGGATAGATAAAAAGATTATCCCATTTGCCTTAAGTACAGTAATCAACGAAATACGACGTTCAAAAACCTCTGTATCAGGACGGTTATTAAATAATGTACGCGCTGCTAGAAAAGCGACGGCAATAGTACTAATCTTAACACCGCCCCCTGTAGAGTTAGGACCTGCCCCAATAAACATAAAAATGATAGTAATAAACAGTGTAATTGGATGTAAATCATTATAATCTACAGTTGCAATCCCCGCTGTACGAGGTGTAATCGATTGAAACAGAGATGCCATGACCTTGTTCCATATAGGTAAAGGGCCAAACGTTTTGGGATTCGCCCACTCAACCCCCAAGAAAATAATAGTTCCTAAAAGGATGAGCGCCGTTGTACCAACTAACATTATTTTTGTATGTAGTTTTAAATCTACAAATCGTCGTAGCTTGCGATGCGACCAAATATCAAAAGTTGCGAGATACCCAAAACCACCTATTACAATAAGGGCCATTGTATTCATATTAAATAATACATCGCCCACCATAGCATAAGGTAGATCATTATCAAAGAATATAAATCCTGCATTACAAAAGCTGGAAATAGATTGCATAATCCCCGTATATAAAGCAGCATCACCAATATAGGGATATAGCTGAATAGTATAGATAATACCCCCAATTATTTCGACACAAAAGGTATAAATGGTTAGCTTCTTCGTAATATGTAGAAGCCCTTTCATGCCATCTTGCCCTACATCTTCTGACAAAAGCACGCGATTTTTCAGACCTACCCGTCGCCCTAATACTAGAGCAATAATAGTGGTAAAAGAAACAATCCCTAAACCACCTAATTGGATAAGGATTACCATGACGATTTTGCCAAACAGGGACCAATGATGGTAGGTATCTACTGTTGACAATCCTGTTACAGAAACACAAGATACTGCGGTAAAAGCTGCATCTACAAGCGTTGTACTATGGCCTTGAGCATGTGATATGGGCAACATGAGTAATATCGTCCCTATAGTCATGGTAGCCAAAAAGCTAAGGGCTAATAGGCGATAAGGATTTTGTTGCATATATTGCTGAACTTGATTTTTTGAAGTATTTTTCCACATAACTATGGTCCTATCCTATTAGTTCCTGCACTGACTTTAACGTTGGTAGTGGGCTGCGCCCGCCTATGCCTTGTGTATTTAAAGAAGCTACCGCAGATGCAAAAATAGCGGCCTTCTCTAAATCGGAATGTGCACAAGCTTTGAGCAACTCTACAGCATGTATAGATGCACGGTCATGCTTAGTCGTCGAAGTTGTGTCTTGCCCCTTCATATGATTAATTGTATGTACTAAATTAGCTAGAAAAGCACCATGAAAGCTATCCCCAGCCCCCGTTGTATCTACTACGGTAGATTGAGTAAATGGTTCACATCGATAAAATGTTCCATCAGGCCATACAAAATAACTACCATTTGCACCATCCGTAACACCTGCAATACATGCACCTCGTTCATGAATGATACGACAAGCCTCTTTTAGATTAGTTGTGCCCGTATATTTTTCAGCATAATCACGAGCTACGATAACGATGTGACTGGCTTCAGTAATAGGCTTCATGTCTTCATCGTAACGCTGAGCACCACCATCTAAAGAAATAATAGTGCCTACCTCTTTTGCAACGGCCATAACAGAGCGCATGAGTTGGCGATGTCTACCATTGATATGCAGAATATAGGCAGATCCTATCAGCTGCTTATGGGTATCTAAAAACTCAGGCTCAGTTGCAGTAGACCGTTCAAAAAATACAGCACGCTCACCAGTACTCTGTTTTACGAGGATTGTTGCCACACCGCTCTTAGCACCGCGTTCAACTTGAATTGCCTCTGTATTAACATTGTATTTTTCAAAGTCATCTAATATATGACGACCTACCATGTCATCACCAATGCTATCAATCATAGCGGTACGGGCACCATATTTTCCTGCCACCGCTAGTGCTGTAGCCACTGGCCCACCACCATCTGTAGTAGACGATACGACTTGTTGTACCTCACGGCCTGTAGGATAATGATCGACGACGATAAATCGATCTAATGTACTGGCACCTATGCCAACAATATCTATATGTTTTTGAGGAAATGTACTCATACTAATCTCCTAACTCCGAAAACATAACTATTCATACAACAATATTACTTCTTATAGTTACAGAATACCTTTCACCTTATAAAAAGTAAACCCCAGACCATGGTCTGGGGTTTACTTTGTAGTACAAAGTGTACTGTATGTCACGTAGTTTGTCTTATTTAGTATATGTTGTGTGTGAGAAAGGTTGTTAGATATAAGGTGTACTATAACAGGTTAAGACATCATACGCTCCATCATATATTCAATTTCATCAGCACTCAAATTGTACATAGCCTGTACCATTCGCTCTGCTGACTCACCAGATGCACCGCTTTTCGCAATTTCTGCTTTTGCCTTAGCTATAAGGGCTTCCTTGCGTTGTGCTTCGGAATCTTCATCTGTTGGTACGGAAATATTAGCTTTACCTTGACCAATACCACGTACCTCTTGGTTAGGATTATCTTTAGATGTTGTTTTCGTATCTTGGGCGGCCACCGCTTCCATAGCGAAGGAGTTTTTACCAGTCATGATATACTCCACAGCCTCCAAGGTACTTTGTGTAAGATTTACCGTCCAGAATTCACCAGCTGCAGTCAATTTATAAAGTAACCCATTGTAAGCTACAAGACCACGTTCTTCCCATAATTTATAGAGCCAGTTTAATTCTTCTAGTCTTGGCTCTAGTGTTACCAAACTCATAATATTGAGGAACCCTTGTTCAAGTTGGCTTACCACTTGATTTACGACGGGTTGTAACTCACTTTGTTTCATAAGAGCCATGAATGGTTTTTCACCGCGAATAACCATATCTTCGTATGGCTTTAATGCACGATGTAACATCATGCCGTACCCATCCACATTACCACCGGCACCGCTACCAAATGGGAACATAGGCACGCCCGCTTTAGCCAAGATATTATACAAGCTACGTTCACGATTATTAGCACTCCAGTGAGCAGCACTCAATCGGCGATAGGAACGCTCATTAAGGTACTTACGACCGAATTTGAACATATCCCCTTGCATAGCTGTCGTCGCAGCAGCTGGCACCTTACCGTTTGCAATATCTTTATTAAGATCACTGCCATCAAATACGTTCAATTGATATAGGTCAGCACCATCTACGCCAGAGATTACTAAATCAGCTAGATCTTGTTCCCAAACCTCCATAGTTTGACCAGGCAAACCATAGATTAAGTCGATAACAACAGAACATTGACCATAGGCTTTCAACGCAGCCAGCCGTTCTAATACGGTTTCTTTCGTATCTAGACGGCTTACCATTTGACGAACTTCTGTGTTGAAAGATTGTACACCAATAGACATGCGGTTTACGCCGTTTGCCATCCAAACATCGAGATTTTCAGGAATCAAATCGTGAATACGGCCTTCTAAGGTAAGCTCATAATCGTTAGCTAGTGGCAAATATTCTTTAATTGCTTTTAGCAATCGTTCAGAGTTTGCTGGAGATAACGATGTTGGTGTACCACCGCCAATAAATAGGGCGTGGATTAATCCATCTTTTAATCTTGGACGCTCACTAGCTAGTTTTAACTCGCTAACAAGACCATCAATATATTGGTCCTCTACGTTTTGACTCGTACCGTTTTGGAAGAAGCCACAATATGTGCATTTAGTCTTACAAAACGGAATGTGAATATAGGCGCATTGCATTTCACCCTTTTTCGGTGTGCCATTCATTAAGGTATCCCAAACGGCTTGTGTTTCCTTTGGCGAAACTAAGGTGCCATTTAGCCCTGCATGAACAACCCGTTTATGAGGGAATGCACCACTCATCGGATTATCGCATTCTAAACCTAATTGTAGATTGCGTTGTTTCTCCGGAATGGATTCAAAGAAACTTGCTAAACTCATACTCCAATCCCCTTTCAGTTTAGGCTTGCAACTTTGCAAGTACAGATTTCGTAAATTCTTTTGCATTTGCAAAGTCTTGTTCGTCTGGATGCGTTTCAGCCGCTTTATGTAAGGCATCGCGTTCAGGGCTTTGACCATGAGCAGATCCAGGTGGGAACATTTTATACATCATTTCGATGACTTTTGGATCAATTTTACCTTGGCATACGAAGCCATCTACAAGGGATTCCTTATTTTGTAGTAATTCAGATGCTTTTTCAATACTTTCACGAGCATGATCAGAATCTGCATACATACCTAATGTGGCAAAGAATACGATATTAGGATTTGTTAGGGTTTCAATCAATTTTGCAGCCTCTTTATTTGCTGTACCGCGGTCTACCCAGAAACCTACGAAAACAGTGTCATAATCAGCTAAATTCTCAGGCGCCTCTTTTACAGGAACGCAAGGCGTACCTTCAGGCATAACGGAAGCCATTGCTTCCGCTACGCTTTTTGTATTTCCCGTGAGGGAAGAATATAAAATAATTGATTTCATAATTAGCTCCTTTAATTCTTGGATGAGTATATTACTAAAATAGATCTATTACATAGATACTTTTATTCTTCCTCATCATCAGAGGATTCGTGACCTCTAAACTCAACTGGTACCTTGATATCGATATCTTCGCCTGTTGGATTTTTATATGGTGTTGCGGCCACTACGGCAGACATTGCTGCATCATTGAATATTTCATTTGTAGAATATATGATACTTTGTCCAATAAGACTACCATTTGTATCAAGTGTTACTTGTACAGTCACATCGCCTTGTAATTTTCTTTTTAAAGCCATGGAAGGCATTTGTGCATTGTCTTGCACTCTTGCACGGAATCCTTCTACATCAAATGCAGCTTTCACCGTACCATGACCGTCACCTTTACCAGTGCCGTCACCCTTACCATTCCCCTGACCTTGGCCATCACCATTGCCAGTGCCATCACCTGTACCGTTTCCACCGCCAGAGCCGCCACCATGTCCGGGGCCGGAACCACCTGTGGAATTATCACCAGAGGTATTACCTTTATGTTCGCCGCCTTTCGGGGGTACATCTACTGCATCAGGAATATCTCTTGCAGTAGATGGATCAACATTTGCTACAACAGCCTTTGTTCTTGCCGCTACTTCATCAGCCGATAATGGTTTAGGGAATAGGTCTGACCTGTTTCCGCCACCACCGCCGGCATGACCACTGCCGCCATCATCGAGCACACTTTGTGTGAGGTCGATTTCATAAGTTTCCATGTCTTGAATTGCTGGAACCACTACGAAAAAGATTACGGCAATAAATAGAGCAATAAGATGAACTACGGCGGATATAATGGCTGCTTTTTTCCATGATATGCCTAGTCCCATAGTTATCCTTTCTGTTCAGCTGCAATAGCCAAGCGTTTAACACCAGATTGCTTTAGCATATCCATAATCGCTACTACTTGACCATGAGCTGCACGTTTGTCGGCTTGTAAGATAACACTAGCGTTAGGATTTTCTTGAATCCGTTGTTTAATCATAGCTTCTGCTTGATCAATACTCATTGGATTGTTATCAATTGTAATATGCCCTTCCGCATCAAGTGTAAATACAACTGGTAACTGAGCCGGTGCAGATGCACTAGTAGCTTGTGGTAATTGTACAGATAATGCTTTTTGAGCCACTGTTTGTAAGCTATTCATCATGAAGAATACCAACAAGAAGAAGATAATATCAATCATTGGGATAATCATGAATTCAGGCTTTGTTTTCATACGAAAGCTTTGTAAGTTCATAATCATTTCCACCCTTCTCGCTTAGCGCTAACAATGCTAACACACATATTTTCAATTTGGTTAATGATAGAATCCAAACGATGACTGAATACTGTATATACAATAAAGGCCATGATGGCTACGCACAAACCAGATGCTGTAGCGATGAGGGCTTCACCAACACCACCAGTAATAGCAGATGCGCCCGCACCGGAGTCGAGGATACTGAAAGAACCAATCATACCTGTTACTGTACCTAATAGGCCCAATAATGGAGAGATTGTAACGGTAGCACTGAGATAGTCCATATATTTACGGAAGCCTACTGCGTCTACGCCCATTTGGTCAGCAAAGGCTGTTTTCATAGCTTCCTCGCTAGAAGCATTATGTAAACCTGCTTCTGCAATACGGCTCGCAATAGATGGGTTTTCTTTGATTACTTTATCAATTTCTGCCCAGTTTTGTAATTTTGCTAGTTCATTGACTGCATGGGTAACAACGAAAGTTTTACCGGCATATTTGTGATAGTAGAAAGCTCGTTCTGCAGCGATAGCGATAACCATGAAAGACAAGAGTAATAATGGATACATTACATATCCGCCGCTATGAAACAAGTGAATGACATAATTTAAGTTTTCCATATTAGTAACCTTTCTGCCTGTTTACAGACTGAACATTAGAACCTGTAGGTCCCTTGAATTCTTGTATAATCGCCTAACTTAAAGCTTTCACTACCATATAACGTATCTCGTTTATTAGTACCTTTCGCATCAAATGTGTAGAATGCTTCAAGGAGTAAATCCTTGCGAGGCACATAGCCAGCACCGAATGTAAAGCTGCGAATACCGTCGAGATAACGATCCGGAACTGCACCACTACCATTACCACCGAAGAAGGAGCCATGTTCAAAGTATTTGTAATCGATGAACGCATTCCAAGATTTAGGAATATCTAGGTCGGCACGACCAATATCTAGACGAGCCATCCAGAAGTGTGGTGTACCACCCATTTGATGACCTTTAAGAGCAAAGTCGGCTGTGCCACGTTCGTGTTGGTATACAGTGTTACCATTTAAATAACGACCCAAGTTGGAACGGTTTTGACCGTAATCAACGGTAACAGATGCATTAGCACCTAACTGATATTTAGCACCGATACCGAATACATGAGCTACATTGGAGAAGCTATATTCATCATTACCGTTGCCATTTGCATTTAGGTATGTATGCGTTTTACCGCCAAAGGAGCGTAAATACCACGCTTGTAACCCAAGACGAGAGCCTATTTGTTTCTTGTATTGAACAAAGGCAGCTTTATCAATAGCTGGTACAGTATCTTTTTCAAGAACTACCCCTTCTGTACGAATCAAGTTACCAATGATCTTACCAATCGCTTCACGTGGTAATTTGTTTTCAGACTCTGCATCATGTACAACCTTTTCAAGATTATACATATAGTTGAACAATGCATTTGGCATGCCCCAACCATAGTAAGAACTACCTTCACCCCAGTCATTAGAGGACATTGTAAAGTTCTTTTTGTAAATTGCATCTTTAGCATCATAATCACTAAATACATAACTACCACTATCGTATTTATATGTTTTAGCACCTAAGTAACCAGTGAACTCATAATCACTAGCTGGTTGTCCATAGTAATCATAAGATTGTTTGAATGTGCCATCTGGCTGTTTAACCCAAACCACATCAAGCTCACTATTGTTATAGTTGCTCCAGTTATCTGTAGCATTATATTTAGCAATTTCTGCTACGGATTGATTAATCTCGTCACCATGTTTTTCAACATAGGCTTTAGGATTTACTAAAGCATCTTTATTATCAGCAGATACGATAAGACCTTTAGCCTTTTCTTTTAAGTATTCAGGGTATAAAGAAGAGTTCACATTATACATAATGTCCCCGGTCTTATAGAGTTTTTCCCCTGTATTCTTATTAGTGATTTCATACATTGCATAACCACCAGATGGTATATCGAGGGAGAATTTCTTCTCAGCCATATCTGTAGGGTATGCCTTAGCAAGAATATCTTGTAAGCGGCTCATCACTTGAGCTTGTTTTTGTTGTGTTTCCACAAGCTTAGCATTTGCCTTTTCAAGCTCTTGATCGCGATTTGGATTACTCCATCTTAAATCCAAGGTTTCTTTATAAGCTTCATATTCAGCTTGCAATTCTTTCAGTTGTTGATAGAAGTAAATGCTATCTGTCTTACCTTTATAAGTAGAATCATAAATACCATTAGGGCTATCTGGTGCAGCTGTATCTTCACTAGATTTTTTCTCACCATCAGAACCGGTTTTAGTAGCACTTTCAATATCGTATGGGAACTCATCGCGATTAATACCGATTAACTCAGCCGCTGTTGGCGGTCTGTAGATAACTTCATGTACTGCGTGAGTATAGGCAGAATCAGTGATACCTGTACTATGTTTGAAAGTACCAACACCGATACGAACTTGAGAGTCATGGCCATTCCAAACGGCACGAACACCGTCATAAGATTGACCGAACCAATAGCCACTCGCCCCCATAGGCTCTGTTAAGCGGCCCACAGATACGTCCCATTTTTTAACGCGTCTCGTGAGATCTACTGTATCGAGTCGTTGATGGTTAAAGCCTTTAGAATCAGATTGAGTCCAGATTGTATCTACACCACTCATGCCAGTCGCACTACCGATAACTTTGAGGTTTGTAAACTCATTAAGACGTGCATCGAAGCCAAGGCGTAAGCGTTGTTCAAAGCTATGACGATTAGCATCGTACATATTCGCTTTCGCAGAACCAATAGCAGAGTTCTCTCTAAATGGAGATTGCGGTCTGTTAGAACCATCATGCGCCATCCAACGCGCTCTGTAGTCGCCAACTAATGTAACACCACGTTCTTTTGTGGTATCAAAATCAGAACGAATAAAGTCAGTTAAACGAACTACATCAGCTACATTTTGTACACCAGATTCTGCATTTACTACTTCGCCATTAGCGCCATTAGGTGTATTGGAGCCTACTGCATTAACAGTTGTGCCATCCTTAGATTTGCCGATCGCTGTAGTTTTGCTGCTGTCGCCACCACCGAATTTAAGGTTAACGCCCATGCGGTATACCCGTTCTTGTGTAGCACGGTCATCATCGCGATGGTTAAAGATATTGTTGATACCAAAGTACATCATGGCATTTTTATTAAATCGTTTTTGAACCATTACGTTCCAAATGCCAAATGTTTTCTTTTCATAGGTTTGCTTATTATAAACACCTGCATCACCGGACAAGATATCTGGCCAGTAGTTACCGCCATTGTTAAGGGTATTACTATCAAGCATGTTGATATAGTAATCACCCCAAATGGATCCATTCCAACCGGATTTAGGATTGTCATAAGTAATGCCGATGTCAACTTTGTGCATAGGTTTATCAAGCAACTGACGAGGCATACTTGGATCGCTCTTGTTGATGGCATGTAAGTATGTATAACCTAACTTACCAGACCAATATTTGCCGAACTTTTGTTGTACTTCCGCTTGAACACCTGTGATTTCTGCTTTACCAATATTTTTAAAGCTGTAAATCATATCTGGTGCCCGTTGGTACTTCGCATCGCCTTTGAGGTATGGTGCAAAGTCCATGAAGTCCCCTGTGAAGTATACAGACATATAGTTCTTGATGCGGTTGTGGAATACACCTACGCGCGCATAAGTATTTTTATTTTCACCTTCCAAGCTCATATCAAAGTTGACAGATTTTTCAGGTTTTAAATTAGGATTACCAGCCCAGTACCAACCGAGTTTCGCTACACCAATCCCTACAGGGTTAGAAGCGTACATTTCCCAGTTATACCACAATTCACCCATACCAGGCTCTGTATAACCAGTACCTACATTGGCTTTAAATCTACGGTGTGTATTACCATTTACGTTATAGGTCATCCCCAAGGACGCAGACAAATTGGAACCAAATAGACTACTATTATCAAAACGAAGAATTGGAGATAAGGTTAAATTCTTATTCACCTGCCAGGTATCAGAAACATAAGCATTTAACTTGCGAATCGTACCACTACCAGTTGTTAAGCGTTGATCACGGCTACGATATTCTTCTAAGAAGGCTTTACCATTTAGCTTAGGTGCTTTTTTACGCATTTCTGGATCGTTAGACTCGCCATATTTAAAGTAGTCACCTACGATATTGGCACGTGTAGCAGATAATACGGGATTTTCTGCTTTTAAACGATCTTCCAAAGCTTTATAACGAGCTTTAAACTCATCCGTTACAGGTTGATTATTAGGGGATGTACTAGACCAATCACTTAATCGGCTTTCAGATAAACCATAATTTATATAGTCATCGTATGTAATACCTGGTTTTTGAGCATCTGTTTCGGCACCATAGTATTCATAATCCATATCCCATTGCGGCATGCCACCACCGGAATTGATGAATTTGTAGTCGTGGATATGAGAATAAACTTTAATGCTATTATCACCTTTACGTCTTACAAGACGGTCTAGTTTATCTACAAGCAAGCTCTTATCATAGTCCCATGGATCGATGTACATTGTGCTTGTATTAGGAGAGCTCTTCAAACGGCTACCAGAGCCTTCTTCGCGAGCATAGCTTACGCCGTAGCTAAGCAAGTGATTTTTATTGAGTTGTGTATTCGCATTAGCTCGAATGTCTAATTGACGGTGATCGATATTATCGATATAGCGTAACTCATTGGAGCCTTCATAAGCTGAACGACCAGTATAACTAATGAGGGCTACGTCATTTTCTTTGATGCGGGAGTAGTTAGTTTCAACTGTCCAGTCGCTTTTACCAGCTCGAGAGGACCATTGTAAGTTTGCTGTATTACGGTCCGCAGTACGTTTGAAATGTTGTTGTGGCTCTAAGTCGGAGTCAGAGTGTTTAACATCGCGTACAAGATCTTCTGTATAACGGTTGAGACGCATTTCAAATTTATTTTTATCGTTTGCATCATAAGTTGCTACAAGACCAATATCTGCCGCATCACCATAGTAACGAAGTACATTTGGTTTGAAGTTATGCTTAGCATAATCAAAAGCCATGCCTGAGTCACGACGTTTAACGGATGCTAAAACAGGCATAAGATCACGTTTACTACCAGATAAACCGACCTTTAATTTCCCCATTTGACCAGAGTCGGCACGAATGAAAAAGTTTTGGTATGGGAACGCATCGCCATCGCTCTTACGACGCATACCTTCTGCATTTAATTGCAAAGATGGTTTCTTTTGTGCCTTTTTAGTGATGATATTAACTACACCACCTATAGCATCAGAGCCGTATTTAGCACTGGCAGCACCTTGTATAACTTCTATACGTTCAACGTTTTCTGTACCTAGCCGTTGCACTTCGTCTGCTGCACCAGAGTACTTATCAAAATCGCCGAGTACCGGTTGACCATCTACAAGAATTAATGTGTGACGCGCTTCGGCACCACGGATGGATACACCAACACGGCCCATAGCATCAACGGTTCTAGATACACCTGTTTGAGTAAATATAATATCTTCGACGGACTTCGCCTGTTTCTTTTCAATATCTTTCTTGGTAATGATTTGCACTTGCTGTGAGTTCAATTTTGCTTCTTCTTCTGCCCATGTACCTTTGACATGAACAACATCTGTCGTGACAGTCGCATTCCCCGCCCACACTACAAGCGGTGCACTAAGCCACAAGGCAACTGCACTGGACAGAATAATGCTGCGTTTTACATGTCCCCACCTATTCATTGTGCCCTCCTAAAATTTAATGAAATATATTATGTTGTATCTTTTACACCCATAAAAAAAAGATACACTTTAGCAACACATAATGACATTGAATATCATTTATATTTTAATGTTAGCAAAGTGTATCTTGCATATCTACTCCGAAAAGACCAAAAATATACATTTCGGACAATATTAAGTTTTATAACCTACCCGTTCTAAGCCTTAAACACTTATATTTTAAATATTACTAACACTATAATGCATGCCTTGGTTTAGTTTGGCTTAAGGTATTTATACTTTACGATAAGCACTAGGCGTTACACCTGTGGACTCTTTGAATGCACTAGTAAATTTACTACCATTCTCGTAGCCTACAGCATTAGCAATTTCTAAAACAGATTGATCTGACTCTTGAAGCAAGCGCTTAGCGGCATTAATACGACATTCCTTTAAATATTGATGGATTGTCGTACCATATACCCCTTTAAAACAACGCTTTAATGTTGATGTAGGAATATCAAACTGCTCAGACAAGGAATCTATGGTTATCCGTTTCATAAACTGTGTAGATATATGTTCATTAACGGCTTTTACAATATCTACTTGTTGTTTACGATAGGAGCTTCTCTTTTCATGATTAGTTGTAGAAATAACAGATAACAGTAAGAAGATTTCAATAACTTTTAATTTAAAATAGTGCCCCTTGATTTGATCAGGCACATTATATAAACTAGAAAAAATCTGACGAACAGATTCCGTCTCTTCCATCATCATACCAAAGTCAGAATGCTCACAGAATCGATTTGCTAATTGAGTCAAATCGATGCGCGCTTCAGTCACAAGTGCATCTAATACGGGTTGAGCCTTTTCAACATCTACGAGTAATACAATCCCTTTAAAGAGCTTTGTAGGGAAGTAGTTCTCATGTTGATAATCAGCATGAATATGCCATCCTATGGACATATCACCGGGCCCCATATATAAATAATCACCAGATGTAAACTTGCACTCAATGCGCCCCTCTTCACAATGATTTATGGCAAACGTCTTTGTATGTGATTTTGCATAAAATTGAATTGTTTCTTGCTTCACATCAAGGAACATCAAATCGATACCGTCAAACACTGTATGTCTCGACATAGAATTTCCTGCATGTGAAACTGCATGATTATGTGGATTCATACGATCACCATATACACAAATACTATAAAAATTATTATATACATAATTATCATAGCCTGTCATATCCGGAAC
>NZ_DXLG01000169.1 GCF_019414865.1 Veillonella sp. | reverse complement strand
TTTCACCATAAATGTAAGTGCTGTACAGATCGAAGTGCCAGCCGGACAGCCGCCTGTGCCTGGAGCAGATGCGAGAATTCCTGCCAATGCGTATGAGAATTATCGGCATATTAATAAAGTAGCGGAGCAAGAGGCAGAGTCATATAGTCAATTTGCAAAATCGAATCCTAAAAATCCGCCATCTACGCTTGATAAGCTAAATCTGGAACATCCTGGTTTTTCTAAGGCTTTGGAGCTTGCAGATTATTCGCAGTCTACAGTTGTATTGATTCATGAAGGGGATAAGAATATTAGATTATCCGTCCCAAATGTTAGCTTTCGTGGTGATGTTGTAGAAACAGAGGCTGGGAAAGGGCCATTATTTGCTGTTCAAAGTCTCAGTACATTTCTAGTAGTAGGACCACCTCATGGGAAAGAACTTAGTAAATATGCTGATGGTGAAGGAAAATATACGTATCGAGGCTTGAAGAATGCCTCTTGGAAGCTCATGTCAAACAGTTCTCGCGTAATGTATACGGAATTCACTCCAAATGATACAAAGACCACGTATGGAGTTACCTATGGTGGCTGGGTTAATACAGAAGATCCATATCAAAACAAAGCACCTGAGGTGGTGATGAGTAATTATATTATTCCATCTATAGAGTCTTTATCTAGCTTGGATAATTATAGCCAAATTGAGCATTGGGGCAATTATAGCTATCGTATTCCTAAAACGGCTAAATTAATCAGTGAAACCGTTGAGGATGGAGTATATGATGTGAGACTATATGAAGATACAGGAGCTAAAATACGGGTAATACGTAGCTCAATCAAGGACAAAAATAAAGATGTAACGATTATTAAGATCCCAATACTATATTTTTTATATAAATATGATGACTTAGAAACACCTACACAATACGCAGTAGTATGGAATAATGGGATTGCAGGTTCTTTGGTTGATTCCTATAAGCCTAATCGTGAATCCTATCTCCGTCATGTTGTGAGAGATTCTGTTTACGTTTACAGCTATCGCATTAATTATGATGAAAGTAAAACGTCTTATACACATAAACAGCTAAGAGATATGATCGAATACGTAAGTTTTGATGATGCGGCAAAGTTACGAAAAGAGCCTCAATGGCGGGAAGAAGGAACATATAAGGAGAGACTTGAAAATAGTTCCATCTTTAGTCCATGGTATATGGAATGGATTAAGCTATTAAGTAAATAGCTGTATTTGACTGTTTAGTTTGAGAGAGGTTTTTATGATTCAACGTATTTTGATGCTAGCCCTTGTGTTGCTAGCTTTCACCATGCCCACAGGGGCAATTACCTATCAAGAGTTGAAGACGTCACCACAATTTAAGTTGGTTCATACTCGATCGATGAATGGTTCTATGGAGAGTGGTGGCTTGTATATCTATTTGAACACGTATTCTATTGAGGCCATTCGCTATGCACCGCCACAGTATTCTTTGCGTGGGACCTACTATGTTGTGATGGATACGTCTTATCAATCTACTATCGATGAGAGACAGCTCACCGTGGATTATGATACAAACTATTCGTTAGCGACCCTTATTCATTCGTCTCGTATAATGAATCCGAGTCCATCTATGATGGCTTTGATTGAGGCTAGTGAAAGTAAGTCTGGTTTGGCTATGACAGAGGTAGATGTGGCGAAGTATACCTTTGATGGGGCGACGAAGCCAATGCATTATGTGAATGATACTCGTAAGTTCCCACTTAATCGTAATAACACTATTATGTATGATATAGCGGATGCTATGTTTATGTCTGCCTATCAGCAGCATTTTGATGATATTGTGGTACAGTGAGGTGGACGATGAAACTCATATATTTACTTTCACTATCGTTATTAGCATGTCTCATAGTACCGATGCAAGGACAAGCCGTATCACAAGCTGACTTATTAATCTCAGAGCGATTTGAACACATCGATTCGAGTGCTGACTCTGGACGAGGAGATGGAAAATATTTGGATCTTTCATCTGTTAAGTCTGTAATGGCACCGAATGGTCATCGTCGTATCGAAGCCAGCATTTATGTTTCCATGCCTGCTGCTAATATGATTCAAGGACTTTCAGTACAATACGATTACCAAATGGATCGTTCTTTGCGCCATTTGATTAATGCTCATGATAACAGTTTAAAACAAGGTGATAAGACGCCATATATCTCTATTTGGCGTGCAAAACAAGAAAACTCAGGTATCACTGGAATCGTTAATGATGGCGGTACCTATTACAATAATGGACAAATTCGCCAACAACGTGTGTATGCAGAAAACCTAAAAGCTATGATTCTACCTGCTGAATTTGGTGACGAAAAATATAAATTGCCTAATTTGATGTATAAAAAAGCATATGGCATTGCCTATGATGATGAGCCGTGATAGTTTATGATTACTGGGCTGATACTTCGTTGGTTCTTAAAAGCTCCTAAACATTCATAATAGATTTCTGATATATTCTTAATTTATTTACATAATGCAAAAGCCAAGCTATTCATATTTAGAAATAGCTTGGCTTTTATTTGTACGCCGAATAGGCATGACTAAACCCCCAGTTAAACTGGGGGTTGGTAAA
>NZ_DXLG01000168.1 GCF_019414865.1 Veillonella sp. | reverse complement strand
TTACATGATAGGATATATCCATTATATGTATATAGAAAGGGATGTTCACATGAAATTAAAAAAATTTATTGCCCCTCTTCTCGTTGGCGTTTTAGCATTCGCCATCGCAGGCTGTGGCACAAATACAAATCAATCTAGTCAGGCACCAAAGGAAATTAAAATCGGTGCTACTGCTGGTCCTCATGCTCAAGTTGCTGAAGCCGTTGCAAAAGAGGCTAAAAAACAAGGTATCGACCTTAAAGTTGTAGAGTTCTCCGATTATGTAACACCAGATAAAGCCCTCGCTGATGGCGACATTCAATTGAATGCGTACCAACACGTGCCATTTATGGAAAACTTTAACAAACAAAATGGTTCCAACTTAGTAGCAATCGGTAAAACCCTTTTAGTGCGTATGGGATTATATAGTAATAGTGTACATAGCGTACAAGATGTACCTGAAGGCGCTACGGTTTCTATTCCAAATGACCCTACTAATGGTGGTCGTGCATTAGTATTATTAGCTAAAGCTGGATTAATTACGTTAAAAGATGGTGTCGGCTTCAAAGCAACTGTTGCAGATATCACATCTAACCCGAAAAATATAAAGATTCAAGAATTAGAAGCAGCTCAATTACCTCGTAGTCTAGATGATGTAACAATTGCAGTTATTCCAATGAATTATGTACAAAGTGCTGGCCTTAGTGTAGAAAAACAAGGCTTCTTCTTCGAATCAAAAGATGAACCACTAACAGTTATCGTACTTGCGGTACGTAGTGAAGACAAAGACAATGAAACTTACAAAAAAATTGCAGACATTTACAAATCTGATGCAATTAAACAATTCATCAACGATACTTTCAAAGGTAGCATTACATCTGCAAACTAACCAAAAGACCGACCTCAATACGAGGCCGGTCTTTTTGATAAACAATCTTTTATAGATCTATAAATACGACTATCACCATAACAAATGTAGTAACTACAGCAAAATATGTATAATGCCAAAAAGCGATACCCTAACTGTTTAGAGTATCGCTTTTATTTTATTCTTTAGTATCAATCACTATTATTAGTAATCAATCACTACTATTCTTCAGTATCGAATGTTACGTCCAATGGTTGGCGTTCCACGATGTTACGGTAACGAACCTTTGGATAGCCCATCAAGATACCACCAGCAATGATTTTATCCTCTGGTACACCTAATAGTTCCAATAGTGGTTTATACTCTGCTTCGCCTGCATGTTCAAAGAAGCCAGCCCAACAAGTGCCTAAACCTAATGTTGGTGCATACAACTCTGCATAAGACAAGCAGGAATGCCCGCTATCGTGAGTACGGTGAATATCTTTTTTAGAACCGATGGCCACTACTAACGCAGGTGCATCGCGCAAGATGTATTCCTTACCCTTATCGACCTCAGCTTGTGCTGCACGAGCATAAAGACGCATAATCGGCACAGTTTTCGCAGCCAAATGCATCCACTCAAGAACGAGATCTGCAATGCGACGCAACTTTTGTTTGTCCCGAATAACAATATAGGAAATACCTTGTGTATTTGTTGCTGTTGGAGCCATTCTTGCAACGTTTAAGACCTTGCGAATAAGCTCAGCAGGAACTGGTTTATTTTGATAATTACGAATAGAGCGACGGCTGCGCAAGAATAACTCAGCTTGCTCTGGCGTTAATTTTTGTTCTTTTGTGATATCGATTTGCTCTTTACGTGGGGTCATATCACTATCAAGAGCAAGCGTTGGGCATACGGAAATACAATGCCCACAGGAGATACAACCTCCCTTGCCAGTTACAGGCCCATTTTCGGACATCACTAGCAAGCCTGTTGGACAGTCAGCTACGCAAAGGCCGCATCGTGTACAGACTTCTGTATTGACGGTAAATAACATCTGATAAATCCTCCAAACACTACTATAAAGCCTATTATAACACAATCAATCAAGGGTTATCTAGGCAACATATGCTTTTCAAGGTTATTCTCCCTATTTTGATGGGGCCCTATTTCATTTCTACAACCTAGTAAAAAAGTACAAATATACTTGCTTGCTCCGTCCTTCGCAAAGTCGCTGCACAAGTATATTCGTACTTTTTTATAATTATATTTATAAAGGCGTCCCATCAAAATAGAACTACACACTTAAATACATAACACCTAGATAAGCCGATTGTTCTATGTAAAAAGGCTTTAAACTAATGGCGCCACGCCCACCATGTGGGAAAGGCGGAGGCTACAACTAAGTACGATTAAGCAATTAACCGCATCCTATCACCCCTTCCGTTCGTAAAAACATATTGAGTAAAGATCAAATGTAGCTTGTGATGGGGATTTCTGTATATTAAGCAGTTGATGTTGTTTGCTATGGGACTAATTCATAGCAGGTGTTATAAAAATAAAACTAGGTATTTCTGCGGCGACTTTACGAAGAACGGAGCAAAAACCTAGTTCTCTAACCCCTTCCCCATCACATAAAAGCATATGAGTAAAGATCAGCTGCAGCTTGTGATGGGACTAGTTAATAGCAGACGCTCAAATAATAAAAAGAGGTCCCTATGCAGCGACTTTGCGAAGAACGGAGCAAAGAGGGACCTCTTTTTATTATTTATTGAGTTGTCGCAATCTAACGGGGCCCCATCACAAGCGGAAA
>NZ_DXLG01000167.1 GCF_019414865.1 Veillonella sp. | reverse complement strand
ATACTATAGAATGAAAATTTAACCTAAGGAGGTCTTATATAGGCATGACACAAGACAACTTAATGATTATTATCGCCTTTGCCTTATATCTAGGACTCATGATGTATATTGGGGTCTATTACTACAGGAAATCAAACAGCATTGGTGATTATATCCTCGGTGGCCGACAACTAGGACCATGGATCACAGCACTGAGTGCGGAAGCATCAGATATGAGTGGTTGGATGCTCATGGGTGTGCCGGGCCTAGCGTATACTACGGGGATTTCTGGTGTATGGATTGCCGTAGGTCTCACATTAGGTACATGGGCAAATTGGAAGTTTGTTTCTAGACGCTTGCGTAACCATACAGAGGTAGCTAGTGACAGTTTAACGTTACCAGACTATTTGAAAAATCGTTTCCACGATCAATCCCATTCGGTAGCTGTTATATCAGCCCTATTCATCTTGATTTTCTTCTTGATTTATACATCATCGGGCTTTGTAGCAGGGGGTAAATTGTTCAATACCATCTTTGGTCTTGATTACACCGTATCTCTATTTATTACAGCGGGTATCGTCGTATTCTACACATTCCTCGGCGGCTTCCTCGCCGTATCTTGGACAGACTGTATTCAAGGGGCATTAATGTTCTTTGCCATCTTAGCAGTACCAATTACAGCAGCCATGTTTATGGGTGGACCTATTGAAACATTCCAACTCATTCAACACGAGTTTCCTCAAGGTCTTAGCTTATTTGGCAATCCATCCGATTGGTTTACTTGGGCTATCGGCTTAATCTCCGCTCTCGGTTGGGGCCTAGGTTACTTTGGTCAACCTCACATTCTCGTAAGATTCATGGCCATCTCCGACGGGAAAGAGTTAAAAAAATCTACGAATATCGCCATGGTATGGGTTATCTTATCCCTTATGGCAGCTATCGCGGTAGGCCTCATCGGTCACGTATACATGCTGCCGGATAAATTAGTCGGCACTGATGCGGAAACAGTATTCCTCATCATGACAGAACGTCTCTTTACACCATTTGTAGCAGGTCTCATCTGGTCCGCCGTATTAGCAGCTATCATGAGTACTGCATCTGCACAATTGTTAGTAACAGCTTCCGCTATTGCTAATGACCTTTATGCGAATATCATTCATCCTAAAGCAAGCGATAAAGAGCTAGTACTAGTAAGCCGTATCGTAGTGCTACTAGTTGCATTAATAGCCATCTATATGGCAATGGACCCAGATAGCTACATCTTAACAATGGTTGCCTATGCATGGGCAGGCTTTGGTGCTGCCTTCGGTCCAGCCATCTTGTTCTCCTTGTTCTGGAAACGAATGACACGTCATGGCTGTATCGCAGGTATCGTCGTAGGTGGTTTAACCGTACTCATTTGGAAACAATTTGGATTCCTCGGCCTTTACGAAATCGTGCCAGGCTTCATCTTCTCTTCCATCGCTATCTATGTAGTGAGTATCATGGGTAAATTACCTCCTCGCCCAGTTCTTAAGGACTATCGCGAAGCAGAAAAAATGCATGTTCTATAAATTAGAAATCGGACGTTTAAAATAGCATACATAAAAATAGAGCTAGTTGATTCAACGATCAACTAGCTCTTTTATTATGAGTATTGTGCTAAGCCTTCCTTAATAGCTTCTTTCACTTCTGCTACCAAGGATGTTGGTGAAAGTACTTTCACACTTTGCATATATTGAAGTGCCCAATACTTAAAGGCATCATGATTTACACGTACACGGCATACAACGTCATCAGCTGTAACGCTGGTGAATTCCACATTCCCATCAAACCAATCTAAAATTTGGTTTACAATAGACCGCTTTGCCTTAAAACTTACGGTAACGGATTCACCACCGAACATGTAAATATGTTCTTTTACATATTGTGATACATTGAAGGTGCGTTGCTGATTATAGCCCTTTATCTCCCGTAAAGGTTTTCTACGTTCGCTCAGCACCGTAATGTGTGCAATTCGATCGACACGCAATGTAGACATGTCATCATAATTTTCATGGTTCCCAACTAGATAATAGTGTCCCCGATTCATAACTAGTTGGAATGGATTGAATACATACTTTCGCTCCTTATTATCTGGACCGAGATTGATATGTAATCGTTTATCCACGTCAGGTTGGCAATAAGCCAAGGAAATTTTTCTCCCCTTTTGTATTGCTTCCTCTATGAGATCAATGTTAAGGAATAAGTCTTGACTTCTATGAAGGTAACCCGTAGCACTTTCAATATCAATACCATGGGGCTTGAAATGAGAGCTACCCAATTTAGCAACACGACTAATTAAATCCTTACGTTGAGATGCGGTAATATGACGAGACGCCAATATACCGTCAATTAATAATCTCAATTCTGAATCTTCAAAGGTATGAATCATATAGAAATCAGTACGGCGAATAGTACCATCCGCTCCTACGGCAGACTCTTCACATTGAATACCAAAATCACCAGATTCATATAAATCATTTAAATGACGGCCTAAGGTCTTCCGATCGACGGATACCTCGTACCGCTCGGCTAATATACTGCGAATCTCCTCTTGAGATAAAGTATGATTAGCATCCGTTTCACTTTTCAGGATTTCTAGTATATATACTAGAACGGCCTTCTTAGATGCCATAAAAGACTCCTTTTACAAATAATACAATAAAAACAACATTGTAACTAATACAATTTATAATATCATCCACAACAC
>NZ_DXLG01000166.1 GCF_019414865.1 Veillonella sp. | reverse complement strand
AAGAGACAGGGTAAAAGCCTCTAGTAAAAGCCTAATACTAATATTGATGAGAATCTACTACTATTGTTCTTGTAGCATACTAAATAATGCCATGCGACCTGTTTTACCAGATTCCCGACGATAGGAATAACAATCTCTATCTGTTACTGTATCAGTACCACCAATAGAGATATTTTCTTTAGGTACACCATTCACCATAAGTCCTTCGGCAATAAAGTTCCATAAGTTGATATAGGCTTTATCTAGTTTATCACCTGGATAGTTTACAACATCAGCCACACTACGGTCGGTCATACCACGCCATGCTAATTCAAAACGTTTCCCTAACTCTACATCGACTTCAAAGGATTCTGGTCCAATACTAGGCCCAAGATAGATATAACAATCTTTAAATTCAGTACCATAAGCTTCTTTCATAGCTTCAATGGTAAGTACAGGCAAATGTCCTATCGCTCCACGCCAGCCTGCATGCACTGTAGCGATAGCATGATGCTTAGCATCATAAATACCTACAGCTACACAATCGGCAGTAAATAAAAAGAGTGGTACATTTGGTAACTTTGTAAATACAGCATCACAATCAGCAATAGCCGTATCCTCTCCAAGGGCACCAGCACCAATGAGATTTTCTGTAATTTCTACAGCCTTCAGACCATGTACTTGATTACCACAGGAAATACGCTTTGGATCTACGCTTAGATGGTCCGCCACAATAGCTCGATTAGCCCGTACATTCTGAGGCTCATCCCCTACGTGAAATGCTAAATTTAGTGATGCATAAGGGGCCTGAGATACGCCACCATGACGATAGGTATCACCCATAAGGATAGGGAACTGTTCCGCCCAATTAGGTGCTTCATAGGACCAAGTACCATGAGGTCCTTTTACATCTATACGTTTTACAGATTCATTCATGAGTATCTCCTATTTACAAACACCACAACGTTTACAGCCTTGCACACACGGCGGTGTATACGCTTCATCGACGGAGCGCTTCCATTCCATTTCAAGATAACCTTCGTCCATGCCCATATCTAAGTGGCTCCATGGCAAGAATTCATCAAAACTACGTTCTCGATAATTCAGCTCATCCATATCAAGACCTGCCGCCTTCATTTCAGCCTTAAAGGACTTACTACCTCGGTCTGCTGCACAGGCTGCAAGAACCGCACCAAGGCGACGATCTCCACGAGCTAATACACCTTGAATATATGCTTCTTTTGGGGACTCTACGAGCACCTCAATACGGCGGTTCTTTTGTAGTGCTTTTTTAATATACTGTAACTTTTTCTCTACCGTTTTTTGATTATCCATGGCCATCCATTGGAACGGTGTAAAAGGCTTCGGAATAAATGGATTAATGCTGAGCGTTAATCGCCCTTTACATCCCACCTCTGCCATATGGGCTTGCGTCCGTTCTGCAAGGCCTACGATTGCTTCAATATCTTCGTCTGTTTCTGTAGGTAATCCAATCATAATATAGAGGCGCATATGTTGAATGCCAGACTTAGCAGATAAAGTGGCAGCATTTTTCAAATGCTCTTCACTAATCCCTTTATTAATAACACGGCGTAACCGTTCACTGCCTGTTTCTGGGGCAATGGTAATCGTCTTTTGACCGCTGTCTGCCAAGCCATCTACTACGGCTTGCGTTAAGGAGTCCGCCCGTAAGGATGCACAGGAATAACGCATATCTTTTGAGCGAATATAATTAACTAGTTCGTCTACCTCTGGATAATCAGAAATAGCAGCCCCCATAAGGCCTACTTTTTTACCTAATTTTTCTGCTCTATCTACGCCTTCTTTTAATATTTCCAACGGTCGTACGCGAGGTACACGGAAGCAATAGCCAGCCATACAGAATCGACAATGGCGCCCACATCCACGGGCCACCTCGATGATATACATGGCGCCAAACTCGGTATAGTTTGTAGCCACTACGGTTTCACCACCGCTAGTGAGCATTTCAAAATGACGTTTAATCGTTTTCGGTACACCTTCTGCGATATCATAACCTTTAAATACACCATTTTCACTATAAATAGGCACATATAAGGACGGTACGTATACACCTGATACGTCTGCTAATTGGCGTAAAATAGCGTGGCGATCTAAGCCTTCTAGTTTGCCATCTCGAATAATATCGAGCACGCGACTAACGATGCCTTCCCCTTCACCGATGATAAAAGCATCGATAAAATCAGCAAAAGGCTCTGGATTAAAGGTGGCACAAGGACCACCGGCAATAACGATAGGATCGAACTCCGTACGGTCTTTCCCCATAATTGGTACACGACCATGACGCAACATAAGAGGAATGTTGAAATAATCCATTTCAAAGGTCACGTCAAAGGCCACTACATCAAATTGATGCATAGGCCGCTGTGTTTCAACACTCATCAATGATGTCTTAGTTTTATCGTACGCTTCCAATTCCTTCTTCTCAGGTAAAAAGATGCGTTCGCATACGCTATCATGACGTAAGTTGATTTCCTCATAAATAATGTGGAGGCCTAGATTACTCATGCCAACGAAATATGTATTAGGATAGACGATGGCAACCTTTTGCTCTGCATGCGGGTTAATAGTTACGCGGCTATCTTCATCTTTATAAAGTTCTTGTAATCGATCAATTAAATCTTTACGGTTCACTAATTTCCTTTCTATATAAGCCCACTACGAATAGTGGGCTTAAAAACATTTTATATATCGTTTGTATGTCTATATTTGTATGTCTATAAG
>NZ_DXLG01000165.1 GCF_019414865.1 Veillonella sp. | reverse complement strand
GATTATTACAATTAAAATAGAATATAAAAATAAAACCACTTATATCATCTTCCTTTAGGAATAGATATAAGTGGTTTATTTATTTTATTGTACTTTATTCTATTTAGGCACATTAAAGACGGCTTGTATAAGTATCATATAGATAACTGTTCCTGCCGCAATCGATACGAGCATATTACGTTTCCATAAATGTAATCCTACCGTAACTAGTAAGGCAATAAGCTCAGGAATACCATATGGATACGATAAAACAACGGTCTCCTTAAAGGTATATACCACAAGCATACCCATAACAGCTGCAGGCAATACCTTACCTAAATACTGTACAAAATCTGGTGCCTTTTTACCAGGTGGAAAAATAAGAAAAGCGGAGAAACGTGTAAG
Organism: Veillonella sp.; assembly: GCF_019414865.1. Lineage (GTDB taxonomy): Bacteria > Bacillota > Negativicutes > Veillonellales > Veillonellaceae > Veillonella. Next base: position 2,372 of record NZ_DXLG01000165.1, on the reverse strand, counting down.
TAATGTAGCTGCTACGACAATAGCAACAGTCATAACCATTTCAAAACTAGTCAAGATGTACACCTCCCCATTTATACGCTATATAACATACTATAAGCATACACACCATAGAGGCAAGCATAAACAAGGATTTTCCCGTCAACAGAAGCATGGCTAGGGCTACAACGGCTCCAACAGCACCAAAGCCTCGAATATTATTACTTTTAGCATTAAATAACATTTCAAGGAATATAACAATAAATAAGCCAGGTAATACAAAACCAATACCACGCAAATCTACAGATGCTAATAAATCGCCGAACAAGCCCCCTATAAAAGTGCTCACCACCCAAAAGGTATAATTAAGCCACGATACATGGAAGTAGAACCATTTTTCGTCTACATCATCGGGCAACTTCGTAGATACATTAATTGCAAAGCTTTCGTCACACATCCAGGCAACGGTAGGAAACCATTTCCACCCCATATTCACATATCTCTGTAATGCAGATAAACCATAGAAAAAATGGCGCCCATTAACAAACAAGGTCAGCATAAAAGCATTTACAGGATCAAAGCCTGCCATCAGCAGCCCAATAGTTACGAACTCCATAGAGCCTGCAAAAATTGTACTAGCCAAAACAGGGGCGGTCCACCAAGGTAATCCCTGACTGGTAGCATACAAGCCAAACCCTAATCCAAGGAAGAAGAAGCTGAGCCCCATAGGAATCATAATAGGAAGCGCAAAAGAAAAGGCACTTCGATGCTTTATGTCACTCAAAGGATTTTCTCCTTTCGAAATCATACATTATATATTATGTAAACGATAGTCTAAACGATAGTCAAAACTAATCTTAGTCCTCTTCTAGACGCTAAAACTAATTTGAATAATAATAAAAGACACCATATGGTGTCTTTTATATAAGCTATTATATTATACATTGTATATAATTAGTGTCAAATTTTGATGGCTTTAACCAAATGTATTATAAAGCGCGCGTTAAAATTTCACGAGCTACTTCTGGTGTTACATCGCCTTTTTCACCAAGTTGTGTCATACCATGGTCTTCTAATTGTTTCACAACTTTATCAACTGCTTCTTCGCCTAGACCATAGTCTTTCAAATGCGTTGATACGCCAAGGGACTCGAAAAATTCACGCGTTTTAGCAATGGCTTTATCTGCTTTTTCTTCTATTGTACCTTCTGTAATATGCCATACGCGCGTAGCATATTGCGCCAATTTTTCAAGCTTATCTGCTTTTTTCACTTCTAACAATGCAGGCAATACGATAGCTAATGTAATCCCATGGTCAAGATGGTACACCGCAGTTAACTCATGACCGATAAGATGTGTTGCCCAGTCTTGTGGTACGCCTGCACCAATCAAACCATTTAATGCCAAGGTAGAAGCCCACACGTGGTTAGCACGAATGTCGTAGTTTTCTGGATTTTCTACTGTTTCTTTGCCGATTTCAATCATAGTTTTTAAAATACCTTCACTAAAACGGTCTTGAATACGGCCTTCAACAGGATATGTTAAATATTGTTCTGTAGTATGTACAAAGGTATCAATAACGCCATTCTTAACTTGTTTTTCAGGCAGTGTGAAAGTCAATGTTGGATCGAGCATGGAGAACTTAGGGAATACTAAGCTACTGAACACAGGATATTTACCATCACCATAAGTAATAACGGCACCATTGTTCATTTCGGAACCCGTAGCAGGAAGTGTCATAACTGTACCAAATGGTAATGGATTTGGCACCATTTCCACTGGAACCTCTGGTACACCAGCTTTCATAACTTCAATGACAGGACCATCATAAGTAGCGCCCATAACAATAAGTTTTGTAGCGTCTACTACAGAACCGCCGCCTACAGCGAGAACGAAATCTACTCCATGTGCTTTAATGAAAGCTACCACACGTTCACACGTTTCAAGAGATGGGTTTGGCTCAATACCGCCGAATTGCTCTACCTTACGGTTACCAAGTGCCTTTATAATGCGGTCAATAAGACCACTGCGCACAGCAGATCCACCGCCGTAAGTAATAAGCACCTTTGCATCCTTTGGAACCAATGTATCTAATTCACCTAAACGATCTTTACCAAATACGATATGTGTAGGGTTATAAAAATCAAAGTTAAACATGGGGACCTCCTAAGTATTATATTTGTATTCCACCATTTTAATTGTATAAAACTTTTCTTTATTATACCATATTTCGATTTTTTTAGATATATCTAGATGACGCTACTTTCAATTACTTAATAACTCTACTTTACAATCATCCTGAAAGCCATAGTTTTAATCTATAGCCAACCCCTATATTTTTATCTATATACAAAACCCCATTTACATGATAGGCTGTCTCTTATACACATCTCCGAG
>NZ_DXLG01000164.1 GCF_019414865.1 Veillonella sp. | reverse complement strand
TATTCTGAAAGCTTTCACAATAAACAAGATGCACAACGTAGAGAATATGCCATAAAACAGATGTCAAAGACTAAGAAATTGCGACTCATTGAGGGTGTAAAATAGTCTTTGATTATGGTATAATATGATGATTAATTACTGCCATGGAGGTTGAAAAATGAAGCGGGTTCTAGTGTCCGTAAAAAGTGTACAACGAGATATGGACGGCAAGGATACCGTAGTGGAACTGATTTCCCCAGGTACATCACATGAAAAGGGTAATGCCCAGTATGTGCGTTATGAAGAATCTAGTGTGACTGGCTTAGATGGGGTAAAGACGACCATTAAAATCCATGATGACTCTATTGTATTGCTTCGAACAGGGGCTGTTAATATGCGTCATCAATATGTCCGTGGTGAAGAGCGCGAATCCGTGTATGAAACACCGTATGGTGATTTGCACATGGCCGTGAATACTCATGAATTAACAGTAGACTTTCACGAAGGCGTAGGTCATGTTCATTTAGGATATGACATTTCCGTCGAAGGTGAATGGCAATTTTATAATCAGTTAGATATAGACGTGCGGGAGGATACAGAGCATGGAAATGAAGGAAATCCTGAAATCGGGGATTGAACAGGCATTACAAGATACGATTAACAGCGGTGGCTTACCAGCTGGGGAATATCCAGAAATCGTTCTCGAAGTGCCACCTCAAAAAGAATTCGGTGATTTTTCTACAAACATTGCAATGCAATCCGCTCGTGTAGCTCGTCAAAATCCTCGTGCTATTGCAGAGGCTTTGATTAGCCATATGAATTTTGATTGGCTCGAACGCGCTGAGGTTGCTGGTGCAGGTTTCATCAATTTCTTCTTGAAATCTGACATGGTGTACGACACATTGAAAGCCATTTTGAATGCTGGCGATCAGTATGGTGTTCAACCATTGCGTGCACGCGATACGATTCAAGTAGAGTACGTAAGTGCGAACCCAACAGGTCCGTTACATGTCGGCCATGGTCGTGGTGCTGCGTATGGTAGTGCACTTGTAAACTTGTTGCGTGCAGCAGGTTACAATGTACAATCCGAGTACTACATCAATGATGCGGGTAACCAAATCGATAATATGGCTATCTCCATTGAGTACCGTTTCCAAGAGTTGCAAGGTGCTACATTAGTGTTCCCACCTAAGCGCAACGAAGATGGTTCCATGCCTGAATTCGATATTCCAGAAGGGGCTCTCGTATTCCCTGAAAATGGCTACCGTGGTCCTGATATTATCGAGACTGCAAAAGCTATTGCAGAACGCGAAGGCTTCGATAAATTAAATGCTATGAACGAAGCTGATCGTGTAGCATTGTTTAAAGAAGAGGGCTTAAAAGAAAAATTAGCTCGCTTAGAGGAAACATTAAGCAATTTCCGTGTTACTTTCGATAATTGGTTCTCTGAACGTACTGTTCATGAAGCTGATGAAATTCATCACTCCGTAGAGGCGTTAAAGGCTCTTGGCAAAGTGTATGAAAAAGACGGTGCATTGTGGTTGAAATCTACTGACTATGGCGATGATAAAGACCGCGTAGTTATTCGTGATAATGGAGTTCCTACATACTTAGCGGCAGATATTGCATACCACCGCAATAAATATGATCGTGGATTCAAAGAAATGATTGATATTTGGGGCGCTGACCATCATGGTTATGTATGCCGTGTAAAAGCTGCTATGGCTGCTTTTGGTTATGACCCAGATAAACTAACAGTATTATTGTTACAAATGGTAGCATTGTTCCGCGATGGACAACTCGTTAAATTATCTAAACGTAGCGGTGATAGCGTTACATTAGATGAATTGATTGAAGAGGTTGGCGTAGATGCATCTCGTTACTTCTTCTTGATGCGTTCTCTAGATAGCCAACTTGATTTCGATATTAACTTGGCTAAATCTCGTAGCAATGATAACCCAGTATATTATATTCAATATGCTCATGCCCGTATTCACAGCATTTACAACCAAGTGCGTGAAGCAGGCATTGCATTTGGTGATTATAGTGAAACTGATTTCACAACGCTTACAAGCGAAATGGAATTAGAATTGATTAAAAAATTAGCTGAATATCCAGAAGAGGTCGTTCAATCTGCCGAACATCGTGCACCACATCGTATTGCTCGTTACTTATTCGATTTGGCAAGCATGTTCCATTCCTTCTATCGTCAAGGTCGTATCATTGGCGTAGATCCAGCGTTGCAACAAGCTCGTCTAGGATTAATCACAGCGATTGCTCTCGTACTTCGTCAAGGCTTGGGTATTTTAGGTATTTCCGCTCCGGAAAAAATGTAATAGGTGGGAGGCATCATGGCAACTAAGTATATTTTCGTAACTGGCGGCGTTGTTTCTTCTCTTGGTAAAGGGATTACAGCAGCATCCTTGGGTCGCTTGCTTAAAAACCGCGGTTTCAATGTAACGATTCAAAAATTTGACCCATACATTAATATCGACCCTGGTACGATGAGCCCTTACCAACACGGTGAAGTATTCGTAACAGATGACGGTGCTGAAACTGACCTCGATTTGGGTCACTATGAACGCTTTATCGATATTAACCTTAGTAAACGTTCTAACATTACAGCAGGTAAAGTGTACTGGTCTGTAATCAATAAAGAACGTAAAGGTGATTACTTGGGCAGCACTGTACAAGTAATTCCACACATTACAAATGAAATCAAACAAAACGTATACCGCGTAGGTAAAGAGGATAACGCAGATGTAGTTATCACTGAAATCGGCGGTACTGTAGG
>NZ_DXLG01000163.1 GCF_019414865.1 Veillonella sp. | reverse complement strand
AATCTATACTGGCTATTAATCCGTAAACTATACTGGCCAAAGCGATTGCCTTGCAATAACTCTAATCGGTTACCAGATGGCCACCTTAAATCCTGTATCGATTCAGCATTATCTAATAATATTAGCTTACGAAGAGCTAATCTTTGTATAAACGGTGAAAAGCGTTTAGAAAAACTCTGATGGTAAACCTTTTCTGTTTCCTTATCTTTAAATCCGATAATCATAGAACCTCTCCTTTGATTATACCTGTTTTACAGGTATACCTCAATAATATATACCTGTATTTCAGGTATATTGTGGAATAACTTTATTCTATAAATGATTTCGGTAAAAGATTTCTCTAAAACAGCACTCAAATCCTACTGTTCTTCTGACTCTATTGGTCACCTATTTCGGAATGTATCTACTTCTAGTCATCACTTGAAGATCAGCAAATATTAGTACTAACTTTTATAATGGCTACAAATATAAAAAGACCTATATTCTCTAGACTCTCATGTGCAAAGTACAGCAGTGAAAGGTTAGAGAATATAGGTCTCTTATAAAATCTATATATTATTTTTATTAGTATTCATAATGCGATTTACATTATAGCAAGAATGTAAGCCCCATAGCTACAAAGATGGCTGGTAATAAGTTCGCAATGCGGATTTTACCAGGCCAGATGAGGTCAATACCGACGCAGAAGATCAGAATAGAGCCCACGTAGGATAGGTTATCGATGGCACTCGGTGTCATCAACGGTGCCGCAATGTGTGCCATAGCTGTAATGATCCATTGCGTAATCCCTACAGGAATAAAGGAGAACAACGCACCCTTCCCCATAGAGGATACCATCACCATAACAATGATACCGTCTAGGATACCTTTTAATAAGAGCGTTTGGTAATTACCCGTTAAGCCGTCTTGAATAGAACCTAGTACTCCCATGGCTCCCACTGTAAACGTAAGGGATGCCGTAATAAAAGCGTGCGTAAACTGCGGATCGCCAGTGTTCCCAGTTTTGGCTTTCACCCAGTCGCCAAATACAGTAATCCAACGGTTAAGGTCGATAAGCTCGCCAATTACGGCGCCTGCCACCATGCTAATGATCATCAGCATAGGCCCCGTCGTTTGTATCGTTCCGTTCACGATGACTAGCATATACTGCATGGCACCGCTCATCCCGAGGAGGAGAACAATAATGCCGCTCACCATCATGAGCGTCTGTTTCAAATTTTCTTTCATAAACCGACCAAATGCGCGGCCGCACAAGCTGCCGGCTATGATGAGGCCAATGTTAATGGCCGTGCCCAAACCAATCATATATTTCCCTTTCTGAATTGTGAAAGTAATACTTTATTTCATCATCAGTATATCAACTATATCGAAATAAATCAATTTATCATGGTATACAACCAATCTATGCCATTATATGCCCTAGATAAAAACATATAGCAAAAAGCCCCTATCCCGTAAAGGATAGGGGCTTCATGTTGTGTTTATAGCTTTGAGAGAGAAGTATATGAGAGACCCGCTTTGGAGAGAGAGAATATATGTGTTTGTATATAAAGCGGGCCGACATATGATGGAACGCTATCTTTCCATCGACTATAGTGTACACCTTAAAGTGCGGTTTAACACAAGTTTAATTTTGTAAAACCAATCATGTATAAAAACTATTGTTAACTAACGATTATTTGAAAACTATATTAATCCTCAGCGTCTACAGGCAATTGAATAATATCTGCCGTCTTATTAATCTCGTCAAAACAAGGACAATCCTTACCGTGATCGTTGATAAGGCCACTAGCTTGCAGATGGGAATAAATAGTAACGGGTCCTACAAACTTAAACCCTCGCTTCTTTAGATCCTTACTAATCCGTGTAGACAGACCATTCTTTGCTGGCACATGCCCATCGGGATGGCTTTCATAAATAATTGTTTTATTATCTGTGAAAGCCCAGATATAGTTGCAAAACGAACCAAATTCATCTTGAATACGTTTAAAAGCAAAAGCATTATTGATGATAGCCTCAATTTTAGGGCGAGACTTGAGCATGCCCTCAGTCTGCATAATCCGTTCGATGTCGCTTTCACCATAAGTAGCAACCGCATCAATATCAAAGTAATTAAAGCATCCTCGAATAATGTCTCGTTTATTCAAAATCGTAAGCCAACTGAGACCACATTGGAGGCTTTCAAGACAGAGATACTCAAACTGCAATCGGTCATCATGAATAGGACGGCCCCACTCATGATCGTGATACGCCTGATACAAGGGCGTCGTCGGCCATTCACAAGTAGCCACTACACACCTCCATGAGCCCAGACAAGGACATCATACATGAGCGCTACTACGAGGCCCATTACGAGATGACCGCCCACATAAAACGGCACAAGATAATAGATAAATAGCAATAGTGAATGTAAGGCTCTGCGAAGCCATACAATCGGTGTAGACGTACCGCCGCCCACCTTACCATCGAGCCAATTATGGACGATATAAATAGGTGTACCTAATCGGACAATCCAGTCGGGCATACGCTTTCTAGGATTAAGTCCTGGGCAATACAAAATCACCAAGGGCAACGCCACCGCATCAAGAATAAGCAGCACTGTTAAGGTCAAAGAGAATAAATCTATCTCGCCTTCCCACGTCAATGGATGAGCTATAAAGCGGAGCGCCCACAAATAGGCTTTATATACGATATACGGTTCTAATAGCCATAATAAGGGCTTCACTACACTCATGGGACTACCTACACCAAACACAAAATAAGAAAACTACGCATTCGCGTAGTTGTTTTTATATTATTAT
>NZ_DXLG01000162.1 GCF_019414865.1 Veillonella sp. | reverse complement strand
TTGATATCCATTGTCAAATTATAAATAGTAATAATTCATTTTTCTTTAATAATATAAGTTTTTCCTATTTGTAATCCATATAAGATATTTTCAGTAATATATAAGACTTTGTTCATTAGACTCTATGCATTACACCGCCTACCTATGTATTATTGATTTTACAATAAAATAAGCCTTGCAAGTTAAACCAATGCAGTCTAACTTACAAGGCTATATTTAGAATTATCAGAGATAATTCTTTATTTTTTTGTTTTTACAATAAAGGCTAATGCTATTACATGACCAATCCATACGAGACCCATCACGATAAGAGCAACTGGCATATTTTGACTAAAATAGGCGCCGATAGCCATTATGGTAGTAACAGAAGCGAGAATGGACAACTTGGTCCGCAATGTCAACGCTTTATCGCGTTCATAAGCACCAACAGTCTTTTGATATAAACTAGACTCCAAAAACATCTTATGAAATCGTTCAGATCCTCGGGCTAAACAAAATAATGTTAGCATATAAAGCGGAACTGTTGGCAACAATGGTAGTACGATACCTGCTGTACCGAGACCAAAACTGATTGCTCCAATAGTCAAGAATATATATCGCACAACCACATTACTATGTTGCTCAGTTGTTTTCATTACTCCTCTTCTACGTAGTTAATAACTTTACCTTTTGTTTTAATAAAGTTTGGAATAATAAGTACAAGAGCTGCAATGGCTACGATACCATATATACCAGCCATACCGATCCATTCGAATGCATGACCTAATACAAGACCCATTACTGCAAAGTCTGCATCACCAAATGTTGTATTTTGGAAACCTAATTGACCAAGAACTGGCAATGCCAATGCTGGTAAGAAGGTAATAGCCAAACCATTAAGGAATGCACCTACTGCAGCACCACGACGACCGCCTGTAGCATTACCATAAATGCCTGCTGTTGCACCACAGAAGAAATGAGGTACAAGACCAGGAATAATCAATACACCACCTACAGCACCAAGGATAAGCATGCCGATAATACCGCCAATAAAGGAGCTAATGAAGCCCAATACTACAGCCGTTGGAGCATATGTAAAGAATACTGCACAGTCTACTGCTGGAATTGCATTAGGGATAATTTTTGTAGCAATACCTTGGAAAGCAGGAATCAAGTCACCTAAGATCATACGTACACCAGAATATACGATTGTTACACCTACGGCAAAGTTCATAGCACTCATAACCGCATATAAGTAAGGGCTCATGTCACCAGATAAGGTAGCTACAAACTCAGAACCTGCTGCAAAGGCTGCAATCAAATAGAATACGATCATAGTCAATGCTGTAGATAATGTGGAGTCACGTAAGAAGCCCCATTTTTCAGGAATTTCAATATCTTCGGTACTATCATCTGCTTTACCTACATATTTAGCAACCCAAGCAGATAAATAGTAACCTAAGCTACCAAAGTGACCGATAGCAATTTCATCACCGTCTGTAACTTTGGATGTGTAGCTTTGACCGATTGCTGGAGAGATAGCAGACCAAGCGCCCATCAAGAAACCACCTACAAGGATGAGTTCCATACCAGATAAACCTGCTGTACCAAGTACGGCAGACATAAGACATGCCATAAACAAGCTATGATGACCTGTTAAGAACACATATTTGAACTTGGTGAAACGAGCAATACATAAGTTCATCAATAAGCCTACAACGAGAATAGACATCGTTTCAACACCAAGTACCTTTTGCGCTACAGCTACGATAGCTTCGTTGTTTGGTACAACGCCAGTAATGTGGAAGCCATGCTCAATCATCTTACCTAGTGGATCAAGGTTATTAACGATAACACCTGCACCGGCTGCGAGCATCAAGTAGCCAAGAATAGGTTTTAATGTACCGGTCATTACCTTATGAAACGGACGTTTCAAGGCAATTAAACCTATACATGACATAATACCAATCAAAAGTGCTGGTTGAGACAGCACATCGCGTAAGAACTCTAATACCATTTCCATGGCACTACCTCCTATATATAGTTGTTACATTTTATTGAGCTGCTTGTTTCAATGCATCAAGAATATCTTCAGTGATTTTCTTTTTATTGATATAGCTGCGAACAATAGCGACATTCTTATCTTCAAATTGTTCCGCTAACTCTTTTACGGTTACAATAAGGTCTGCTTTACGGCCTTGTGCGGCATTAAAATCAATAGATTCAACTTGTGCATCAATACCATTTTCAGCACAAATCTCTTCAATTTTCATTTTTAGCATCAAGCTAGAACCAATGCCATTACCGCATACAGTTAATACAGAAATCATACTTGCCTCCTCCTAAACGTATTCTTGATCTTCTAAACGCTCTGCCAAGAATTCTTGTACATCTTCAATACTTTCAAAATCAGCTGCTGCATCTAAAAACTCGTCATCTTCAAATAACGTAGCAATATCAGTCAACAATTGAATATGTTCATCCTTGTTAGGAGCACATAAGAATAATGCAACAGAAACCGGATCGTTATCAGGGCTACCAAAGTTTAATGGTTTTTCTAAGGTTACTAAAGCAGTACCTACACGTTTTGCCCCATTTTCCGGGCGAGCATGTGGCATAGCAAGACCTGGTGCCAATACAATATATGGCCCCATTTCACGTACAACCTCTACCATAGCCTCTGTATAAGATGGGTCAGTAAAACCTGCATCAACCATAAGTTGACCACCGTGACGAATTACCTCTTCCCACGTTTCTGCGGGATAATGAAAAGATACATTATCCTCAGATAGTAAATCTTGTAACAAGCTAACACCTCCTAAATTTACTCACGTATATACT
>NZ_DXLG01000161.1 GCF_019414865.1 Veillonella sp. | reverse complement strand
ATAAAGTACCATTCATAGCATCAATTCGTACATCTACCTCTTTGTCGCCTTCTGTACCGAAGCTAACTTTGTATACTATTTTACCTTTATCATACTGTACAGACCACTCATTAAGGCTTGTCGCTTTGCCTTGTGTTTGAGCATACGCAAAATTAACTACTGCTGCTGGCGGTAAGATTTCACGAGGATCAAAGGATTTTTTCTTTAACGATTTATGGAAGTCGCCTTCACGTTTTTCAAAGATTTGATTTGTTGCATAGATATAAGTAAGCTCATACTTGCCACTTTCATCAAAACCTTCTACATCATATCTAATTTGACCACCATCTGCATCAAAAGCGATTTCAGTGATAGCTGCATTTGGATGATTCTGAATAAATGCATTTAATAAACCATTGGCACCTACAATCGCTGCATGGTTTCCATCAACAACGGCAACAGTTGGTTCTACCGCTACTAAATGGGCTGCACTTGCATTTGGCATACCAAACACTGCTGCCAAGGCTAATACAAGGCTACCTTTTACAAATAAGGATTTCATAGGCTCCTCCATCTCTCAAACAGGACCATAGTGTGTATATATACAATTATACACTAAATCGATACGATTTATTAATCTTTATTTATAATATTAATGCATAGACAACTCCCCTATGATACAATGCACGTAGAATATTTTTTACTACAAGTGAGACGATTATGATTTCATTATATCCTACCATATATCACACATTTCAATGCAAAGCAGATCGATGTGAAAATACATGTTGTCAACTTTGGACCATCGATATCGACGAGACTATTGCTGAACGCTATCACACCATGACAGGCCCTCTTGGTGAAAGCTTACGCCAAGCTATCACTGTCGATGATGAGGGCAGCCATTTCGTATTTTCTAAGGAACAACCAATGTGTCCATTGCTCAACGAACAAGGACTATGTAAGGTTGTGCTCGAACTCGGAGAAGAAGGCTTATGCGATACGTGCCATATGCACCCGCGTTTTTATAAATATATTGAAGATCTCGAACTATGTGGGGTTGGTCTATCCTGCGAAGCATCGGTTGAACTACTCGCAGAGGATACTCAATCTGATCAGGTAATCTTTACCATTGAAGACGATGATAGCGAGTTTAGTCCTAACGAGCGTTTAACTATTCAGAATATATTTGAACTATTAGCCCTTGATATAGATTCATCATACTTTCAATACAGCCCAAATCCTGATGTACAGTATTATGCGAAACTGTTAGATTTATACGGTACAACAGAGCCTATCGATGAAGAATGGACTGTACAAATTAATACATTATCTCATGACATAGAAAAACTTATTACCGCTGTACAAAGCTATATAGCAAATCACGATATGGGGCTATTCAACAAGGTGTTCCAATACATCTTATATCGTCAAATCGATATGCTAGCAGACTATTCTTTGGAATCTATCCTCTCCTACGCAAGAGATGGTGTAGAATACATACTAATCACAAGTGCTATAGAGGGTTCACCGCTTAAACAAGTCGCAAGATGGTCCCAACAAATCGAATACGATGAAGACAATGTAGAACTACTATTACAACATTATGATTCTCTTCAATAATGATAAACTACTTTTACTAAAATTTCATTCAAAGCAATAAAAACCTCCTAGTATAAAACTAGGAGGTTTTATGTATTTACGCAAAGAGTATGCGCATAATCCAGTTATATAAAAGGTTAATAATATATAGAACTATATATACAGCGCCTACAGTGATAGGCTCTACTTTCATAATCCGAGATAAAAGCATGACGGCTACGTAGATAACGGCACCAACATAGGCTAATGCTAAGGGAACTAATAGAATCATTAAAAATGGCGTAATATAAATGCAAATAATAGATACCAAAATTAATGATAGCCCAAGTGCGCCTGTATAGCCCTCCACATAGGCAGTACCCATTAATACTTGCTTAAAATCAAACTCACGTTCTAAAAGAACGCTCAGTAATTTCCAAAGTATGAAGCTACCTACAAACCAATAGATTCCAAGGCCTAAAATCTCTCTCAATATAGAAAATATGCCATATACAGCCGGTATAAAGCCAAATAAAAAACCTCCAAAGGTCATGGCTAGCGGTAATAATACAATACCTAAGGCAAAGCCTAAAATATGAGTGGCACACCAACCGGCAAGGCCAGCTTTAATACCCTTTTCAAGGGTACCAAACCAGAAGATTTCATCGATTCCCTTCTTCGGTGAACGCACCAGCAGGGATATTTCTCGTAAAAATGTCGTATCCATAACTAACTCCGCTCTCAACTATACTATAAAATTAATTATATCATAAATTTCCAAATTTAAATTATGTATAATTAATTTTAATATAAATTAAAACAAAGAAATACCGCAAGACTTTCATCTTGCGGTTATACTACATTACAGTCTTATATTATTTAACTAGGGTATGTACAAATCGGATCCATTGAGGCAATACTGATACGGATAGCAACGCCACAATAAACATAATAATATATGTTTTTACGATACCTAGTTCCACATAGCGGCGCATGAGCTGGGCCCCAATAAAGACAGCATAATACTGACTAAACATGGTTACAAGATAGGCCATATCCCCTACATATTTCGGCATAGATAGATAAAATAATATAAGCCCCACTATATGGATCAACACTAATACTACGGTACGCAGTGCATTCGTATAAGCTAAGCCATAGATATAGTTACGCATTACGCCTCTATAGGTACCAGTGCCACCTAGTAACACTAGTAATCGCCATATAACAAAGCCACCTATGATAATTTGAAAAATTAAAAAGGATACATTTGCCAAAGCACTAACTAGATCAAAATGTGTGAGCCCAGTCATGCGTTTTATGCCTAATAAGGGCGACACAGCTTTCACTATGAACGGCAAAGCATAAGTCATCACATATAATACAATTATAGAT
>NZ_DXLG01000160.1 GCF_019414865.1 Veillonella sp. | reverse complement strand
AGAAACGAAGGGCTATTTTGCTATTTCTAGACAAATAAGCGCCACAAGTGCTCCAAAGGATATCATGACTGATAAAATCCCAAGGATAATCATAATGATTTTATAACCACTCATAAGCAACCCTCCCTTCAAAAACGAAGAGAGGCCCAACCTCGTCCAACTATCCTAAGTCTATTATAGAACGAACTAATATACGATACAATAAGGAACGAATAATAGGAATATATAGATAAATACAGTAAAGACCGTACCTAATGATCTGCACCCATTTTCTTGGACAGATATAATTAAGCTACTTTTTGAGAATGAGTTCGGTATTCTACCGGACTCATTCCTTTTAATTTGAGCTTAATGCGTTTTGTGTTGTAATAAATAATATAATCCTTTAATTTGCTGATAAAATCTTCATAGGAAGTAAACTTTTCTAAATATAATAACTCTGACTTCAACAAGCCAAAGAAGTTTTCCATCACGCTATTATCCAAACAATTTCCTTTACGGGACATGCTTTGGATGATAGCGTGATTTTTTAATGTCTCCTGATACACTGCATGTTGATATTGCCAACCCTGATCTGAGTGCAGTATACAGCCCTGACTATTAGGTCTTTCCTGAAAGGCTTTATCTAGCATAGATAATACCTGCGCTAATACAGGTCTCTCAGATATTTCATAAGATACAATTTCACCGTTATATAGATCTAAGATAGGAGATAAATAAATCTTACGGCCAAACACGTTGAACTCTGTAATGTCTGTGGTCCATTTTTGATCTGGCTTTGTTGCAGTAAAGTTTCGCTTAATAATATTAGGAGCAATTTTTCCTTCAGTACCTCTATATGAGCGGTATTTCTTTAGACGAACTTTACATGTTAAATTTTCTTCTTTCATAATACGCATTACAACTTTATGGTTTATATGAATGCCTAATTTATGCAATGCTATTGTGATTCGGCGATACCCATAACGACCTTTATTCATTGCTACAAGTGTGCGAATAGCTTCTCGTTCCTCTACATATTTGTCTCCCTTTTTTATGCTAGCTAAGCGTGCATAATATGTACTACGACTAATGCCAAAGTACTCGAGCATAAACTGAAGAGGATATATTCCTCTTAATCTTTCGATAGCAATTGTTTGTGCTTTTTTTTTACAGCTCTATTGGGTTTGGCAATTTCACGCATTTCTCTCATGAAGTCGTCGTAAAAAGATATTTCATATTTTAATCGAGCATTTTCAGCTTCTAGTTCTTTAATCCGTTCTTTATCTGATTTTTTGGTTGAATTTGCTTGTACATTTGTTTCTTTTTTACTCTTCATAGGTGGCCTGCCTTTAGGCTTAGGTTGCAATCCTAAAAAACCTTCATCTAAATATTTCTTATTCCATGTTGCAATTAGACTTGGATTATCTATATTAAATAATTCTGCTGTTTCTTTAAAGGATAACTTATTCTGTAACCTAGTTTCAATAACTTTACGTTTAAATTCTGCTGAAAATATACGTTTATTCATTTTTCTAGATAAAGAACTATTATTTTTGTATTTGAATAACCAGTTTTTTATTGTGTGTCTTGATATATTTAATTGCTTTGCTACAGAATGTATACCAAATCCGATTTTAAATAGATAAAAAGCTTGATCTTTAGTTTCTTGAGAATGTTTTGACATAGAAAAACTGCACCTCCAAAAATTGTGTCCAATTTTTGGGGTGCAGTTCAGAGGAATATGGTGTCTTTTTTAGAGGAATTAGTACTACCATTGGGTAATAGTACGTAAGTTACGATTACTAATATACACGTTAGGCGTAACGTATTCTGATGTTACAAGTAACTGTACAGGTAATCGTATTTTAAATTATCTGATTACATTGCAATACAGGAGGCTTCCACAAAGTCTTTTAGTTGCGGTTTTACGTAGGTTTGGTACACGTCTGCACCATTGCCACGGACGATGTCGCCCCAGTATTTATACACATAGCGATACCAGAAATGGAACATGCTATTTGTGAAGTGGTAGTCAGCGTATTTCGCTGGTCCACGGCTATTCGCTTGGATACGACCTACAAGGCCCATGGCCATCAAGTCGTTTAAGCGAGATGTAAAGGTGCCGCTTTTAATTTGGCTAGCTTGCAACAGCTCCACATAGTATGGTCTCTCTAGTGTAGCAAGGCCAGATAAGATCGCATTAGCACCGGTTATATTTTTCATATCTCGATGTAAGATATGCTGCGTTTCTTCAAAGAGTGCGCCCGATACAGAGAAGAACAAATTAATGATATTCGTATCGATGCTTTCACCATTATCAAAGTACTGCACATAGGCAGGCAAACCACCTGTTACGGCGAACACGGTACGCAAGTCATCCTTCACATAGTGAAGGCCCAAGGATTTCATATCCACCAAGGAGAACGGTTTCACCTCGAAATATTCCGACACATAAGGACCGATCAAGCTGCGATCACCAATGATGCGGCCATCGAGCTGTTCTAACCCATTTGCCATCAAGATGATATTCAAATGGCTCGTTGCTTTATAAGCATCTAACAAATCGCGCAAGTGTATAGGGAACTGAGGTACAGCCTCCACCAAGGAAGGGTAATCATCAATCACCACAGTCTGAGGCGTTTTTACACTACTTTCAAATAAACCATCAAAGGCCTCTTGCAAGCTAGTGATCGGTTCGAATTTATCCTGCCCATCGGTAGGAACAAAACGTGCCTCAAGAGCTCGATTCATATCAGCTACATGGATTGCTTCATTAGCCATGCGACCCGCCAAGTATAACGCCTTATGACGGCGCACAAGCTGGGAAGCCACATAGGATTTGCCACTGCGATGCGGGCCATACACAACACACAAACTCATTTGATTCATCGCAATACGGGACTGGATACTCTCAATAATCTCAGCACGTCCCACAAAATTCATATACTCTCACCTCCAACATTCTATGGAGACTATCATATCATAAATTTAAAACCTGTCTCTTATACAC
>NZ_DXLG01000016.1 GCF_019414865.1 Veillonella sp. | reverse complement strand
CTTATTAATAGGTAGTTATGAGGAGGTCATTATGGAACAGTTTGATGTTCTAGTAGTAGGTAGCGGTGGTGCTGGTCAACGCGCGGCTCTTGAAGTTGGTCGTCGCAAAGGCTTAAAA
The DNA here is from genome assembly GCF_019414865.1 of Veillonella sp. Taxonomy (GTDB): domain Bacteria; phylum Bacillota; class Negativicutes; order Veillonellales; family Veillonellaceae; genus Veillonella. Next base: position 21,514 of record NZ_DXLG01000016.1, on the reverse strand, counting down.
GTAGCTCTTATTACTAAAATTTTCCCAACTCGCTCTGCAACAGCAATGGCGCAAGGCGGTGTAAATGCATGTTTGAATAACGTTGCAGCTGAAGATACAATCGAAACTCATACTTTCGATACAGTAAAAGGTTCTGACTATCTTGGCGACCAAGATGCGATCGAATTCTTCTGCTCTCGTTGTCCAGAAGGCGTACTTGAAATGGACCACATGGGTGCTCCATTCTCCCGTACTCAAGAAAACAAAATTGCGCAACGTAACTTCGGTGGTCAATCCTATCCACGTACTTGCTACTCTGCGGATAAAACTGGTCACGTTATTTTGCACACAACTTACGAACAATGCTTGAAAGAAGGCGTACACTTCTTACAAGAATGGTACCTTTTAGATCTTGTTAAATCTGCAGAAGGTCACGTTGGTGGCGCTGTAGTTTGGAACATGAAAGAAGGTCGTGTAGAACAAATTAAAGCAAAAGCTATTATCTTGTCTACTGGTGGTGCAGGCCGTATCTTCTGGACTCGTACTACTAACCCATTCCTTTCCACAGGCGATGGTATGGCAGCAGCGTTCCGCGCTGGTAATGCATTGAAAGATATGGAAATGATCCAATTCCATCCAACTGGTCTTGGTCGTACTGGTATCTTGATGTCCGAAGCGGTTCGTGGTGAAGGTGGTTACCTTCTTAACGCTGAAGGCGAACGTTTCATGAAAAAATATGCGCCTAACAAAATGGAATTAGCATCCCGTGACGTTGTAGCGAAAGCAATCGAAGATGAAATCGCTGCAGGTCGTGGCTTCGGTTCTGGTCTTAACGCATACGTAGTAGCTGACCTTCGTCACTTAGGACCTGAAGTTATCATCGAAAAACTTCATGGTATCCGTGACTTGGCTATGTGCTTCGAACATTGCGATCCATTGACTCAACCAGTACCTATTCGTCCTACATGTCACTATACAATGGGCGGTATCGACGTAGTAGATTACAAAACTTGTGCATGTGAATTGCCTGGTTTGTTCTCCTCCGGCGAAGCTTCTTGTATCTCCATCCATGGTGCTAACCGTTTAGGTGGTAACTCCTTGGCAGACGGCGTAGTATTCGGTAAAGTATCCGGTGCTGGTGCAGCTGACTATGCTGAAACACATGAACAAGTTAACGTAGATGCAGAATTAGCTGCAGCTGCTAAACACTGGGAAGAAAAATTCACTGAAGTAACAACTCGTGAAGGCGGTCGCCCAGTAGTTGAAATCCGCGATGCATTGGCTGATGCAATGTGGAACAAAGTAGGTATCTTCCGTAATGAAGAAGGTATTACTGAAGCATTAAAAGAAATCGATCAATTGATGGAAGATTACAAAACTTGTTATGTAGGTGACCCTGAACGTACTTACAACATGGCATTCGTTAACTATTGTGAAATCGGTTCCATGTTAACAGTAGCTAAAGCTATTGCTATGGGCGCTTTACACCGTCGTGAATCTCGTGGTGCTCATATCCGTGAAGACCATCCAAAACGTAATGATGAAAGATACTTAAAACACTCTTTGATCAAATTGGGTGCTAACGGCGAGTACGAATTGACTGAACGCGACGTAGTGTTCACTAAATACGAACCACAAGAAAGGAAGTACTAAGATGAGACAAATCACCTACCATATTCACCGTTACCAACAAGGTCGCGCGTTTGTACAGACTTTCAAATTCGACTATGAAGCTGACCGTACAATTCTTTGGGGCCTTCAAAAAATTAAAGATACTCAAGATCCAACTTTAACATTCTTGGCAGCTTGCCGTTCCGCAGTTTGCGGCGCTTGCTCCATTCGCGTAAATGGCGAAGCAATGCTTGGTTGCGAAGCTAAAATCGACGAATTAACAGAACGTTATGGTACTGATGAATTGACAATTGCACCTATCGGCAACTTCCGCGTTATCCGTGACTTAGTTGTTGACTGGGAAGCAAAAGTTGATCGTTTGAAAACAGTTGCTCCTTGGATCTTCCTTAAAGCAGAATTCAACGAAGGTGACAAAATCGTTCGCCAAACTCCAGCTGACTTCAAAAAATTCGTTGCTGGTACAGAATGTATCCTTTGTGGTTGCTGCGCATCTGAATGTAACAAATTGACTGCACGTCAAGATGACTTCTTAGAACCATATGTATTCACAAAAGCTAACCGTTTCGTATTGGATAGCCGTGATGATGCTCCTATGGCTCACATTCAACCTGCATTCGACAATGGTCTTTGGAAATGCGTTCACTGCATGAACTGTATCTCCCGTTGTCCTAAACACTTAAAACCTGCTCAAGATATTTCCAACTTGCGTAAAGAAGCTACAAAAGCTGGTCTTACTAACAGCAAAGGCGTTCGCCATGCAGTTGCTTTCAAAGAGGACCTTTACAAAACTGGTCGCTTGAAAGAAGTTTCTATGAGCTTGAAATCTGATGGTGTTGTAGATTCCGCTAAACAAGCATTCTATGCTTTACGTTTGTGGAAACACAGCAAAATCAATCCATTCGAACTTGTAGTACCTCAAAAACCTGTAAATGGTATTGATGGTGTTCGCAGACTTATGAAAGCAGCTGAGGAGGTAAGCAAATAATGAAATACGCATTTTTCCCAGGTTGCGTTCTTGAAAGCGCTGCCAAAGAAGACTACTTAGCAACAGTTGCTGTAGCTAAAAAATTAGGCATCGAGTTGGAAGAACTTGACGGTTGGACTTGCTGCGGCGCGTCCCACGTTCAAGACATCGCTCCAGAAATTACACTTGCTACAAATGCTCGTAACATTGCATTGGCAGAAGAAAAAGGTTTGAACCTTTTAACTGTATGTAACACTTGTACTTTGATGCTTCGTGAAGCTAAAAACGAGCTTGATAACAACGAAAAAGAAAAGAACGAAGTTAACAAAAAATTAGCTCAAATCGGTAAACAATACCGCGGTACAACTGATATTACTCATTTCTTATGGGTATTGATCCGCGATTACGGTTTAGATAAATTGAAAGCTAAAGTTGTTAAACCTTTAACTGGTTTACGTGTAGCTGAATACTATGGTTGCCATATTCTTCGCCCTCAAACTGAATTGGGCTTCGAAGATTATCAAATGCCTACATCCTTAGCAGATTTGATCTCTGCTATCGGTGCTACACCAATCGACTTCTCCCGTAAACTTGATTGCTGCGGTTTCCATGCTGTATACCCTGCACATGATTCCGTAATGCAAATGACTGGCTCCATCAACAAAGATGCAGCTACAGAAGGCGCAGATTGCGTAGTAACTCCTTGCCCACTTTGCCAAATGCAACTTGATATGTTCCAAAAAGAAGCAAAAGAAGTTGTTGGCGGTGGCAAAGACATGCCAATCTTGCACATGTCCCAATTAGTGGGTCTTGCTCTTGGCATCTCCCCTGAAGAAATGGGCATGCCTAAACGTCACTTAACTGATACTGCAGCAGTGACTAAATTCGTTGGTTAATTCGTTTGATTTAGACATGACCTCAGTTGGTCCTCGTACTGTCTTAAATCTAAACCTATTATCATAATTACCAGAAGAACCCCCTAGCTTTGGCTAGGGGGTTTTTCTTTTGATATCACATGATAATTGTAGTATAATAAAAATATTAATTGTATACACTTATATGAGTAACGGCTAATGTGTTGTTACTCTTAATTAATTATAGAGATATATAATCTATTTGAATAAGAATGGATATGAACAAATATGAGGCTATGTGTAATGAGTGCACTTACTTAGCCTGGATGGAGAGTTTTGTATTCAATAATTTAGATTCTGTATAAATGGGAGTATTAGTATTGTAGAGTGTTATACAAAGGGAGGCTATAATGAATGATATGTTATTAGAATATATCGATCGTATGATCGATCAAGAGAAAGACCACCGTGTTTTTTCTGTCGAATTTAATGATAAAACCTATTATGTAAAGCAAGATATCGGTAATCACCGCTCTAGTTGGATTAAACCATCTCCTAGAGCTGCCTTTGATTATGAGTTCTATAAAATATCCTTTATAAATACACAGCTGCCTGTAGCGCCTGTCATAGCTGGATTTAGAGAGCATTACTTTGTTACAGAAGGATCTGGTAAAACATTAACCTATTATAGCGAATTGCCGGCGCAACATCCTGATGATGATAGCTTGCAAGATATGGTGACACATATCTTCTATAGTTTTGGTAAAACATTGGGACAACTCCATGACTATGGTTTATCTCATGGTCGTCCTGCCATGAGAGATATTACCTATGATCCTGATACAGATAAGATTACCTTGCTAGATTGGGAAAACGGCCGTCGTTGGCCTGAATTAACACCGCAAGGTTGGGATCTACTTATCTTTGTTCACAGCTACTTGCGTGAAGATAATTTGCCGATTTCTTACCTATATGCCATGATGAATGGCTATAGCTCTGCTCGTACAGCACGTGATACTGTATTACATGTGAAAGATGTTTTACGTAACCACGAATATCTCTTTAAATTCTGTCGCATGTTAAATCCGTTACACTTTGTGGATACAGAAGCAGCTGTTAAAGCCTATGACTTCATGTTAGCCTTGAAAACCGAATAGTGTTGAACTTAAGCGTTTTAACATACCAGTACTATTGCTAATGGTGCTTTATAGTGTTTATAGACCTTTACGGTTCCTAGTTATATATCTAGGAATAGTAAAGGTCTTTTTGTATTTATTTAACCTTATTGTTTTAATCCTGCTATAAGGTTAATGAAATCTATTAGTTACTTTTGAAGTTATATAGCTGTTATAAGAAGTATGTAGTTACCGTCATAAGTACTTAGTTAGGGCCGTAGTTCTCTGACTTTCACAATGATTACCGTAATTACTCTAGAGGGGGTTGTCGAGAGGGACCCTCAGGAATATAAGAGGGTGAAAGGAGGTGATACGATGGCTAACATTAAACGCACAAAATTGGTATTGCGTTTTAACATCGGCACCGAAGATGCGCCGAAGTACAAAGACGTAACCTATACTCGTGTTGCAGAAGAAGCGTCCGACGATAATGTGAAAACCGTTGGTAATGCGCTGGCAGCCTTGTATGACCACAGCTTGTCCGATGTGGTCCGCGTCAATGAAGTATCTTTAGGACATTAATCAAGATGATTAAATTACTTTTGTAGGTGATCCAAACACATCCTTATTGCTGATTTTATATACCTATAAATAGTCGTAACAAGGTATAGAAATCGCAAGTCCACACATTCCCATCCTTATTGATATGAATTATAGATAGATATATTTAATCTAAGTGTAATTTGTGTAATTACAGAATTGCAGAGTTACAGAAATCATCCTATTCTATCTAAATTCGAGAACTTGTTTATGAAACGTGAAAGGAGGCGCCCACATGGCGGAAAAACGCGTTGTATATCTTACATTTTCTACGGTCGGTGGTAAAAGCACATCAGTCACAATTAGTGCTCCTCGTGCTGGAATTACTTTACAAGATGCTAAAACAGCGGCTAATGCGCTAGTAGCGAACAAAGTAATCCTTGGTTCTGGTGATGCAGAACTAGCGGCATTTACTACGGCTCGTGAAGTAACAACTCAAACTACTGAATTGCAATAATCGTATACAGTTAAATGGTAAAAAGGCTTTCACCTGTGGTGAGGGCCTTTTTATTATGGTAAAATATAAGGTATACCGAATAGGTATGGTAATGATGAAAATACTATGCCCAAAAATTTGTGCATAATGGACCCATATGGGGATTTAAAAGGGGTAAAACAGTGGAATATATTATTTCGTTCATGGAAACGTATGGCTATGCAGCCATGTTTATTGCAATGGTTTTGGAAAATGCTAACATTCCTATTCCTAGTGAAATCGTCTTAGGTTTTGCAGGATATCTGATTGCTCAGGGCGTATTTGATTTACATACGACTATGGTTGTAGGTATTTTAGCAGGCATTGTAGGCTCTATCGTATCCTACTGGATGGGTGAGTATGGCGGACGTCCACTCCTTTTGAAATACGGTAAATACATATTCTTTAATGAACATAAATTTGAGCTAGCTGAAAAGATGTTTAATAAATATGGTGGGGCTGCGGTATTCTTTGGCCGTTTGTTGCCAGGTGTTCGTACATTTATTTCCTTCCCAGCTGGCATGGCTCGCTACCCTATGTGGCATTTTGTCATTTGGACAGTACTCGGTACGATTCCTTGGACTATCCTTCTCGTTTATTTAGGCAAAGTGCTCGGTGAAAATTGGAAGGATCTAATCCAATACAATCATGAGTTCTTGATTATTATGGTTGTTGTATTCGTTATTATAGCGGCTGTGTTGGGCTTTAAATACTATCGCAATCGCCGATAAGGAGGCCCTTTATGAAACTTTCACGATTAACACCAGTCGTATTCATTGTATGGCTCGTTTTTTATTTGTTTGGCAATAATATGTTGCCTGTTACCGATCCTGTTGAATCCAACTATGCGTTAACTGCTAAAGAAATGGTTCTCTCTGGGGATTGGTTGTCGCCGCAAATTTATGGTACCTATTGGTACGATAAACCAATTATGATTTATTGGCTCATCGCTCTTGGATTTAAAATCTTTGGTATCGCTGATTGGGTAGTTCGTTTACCAAGTGCTATCTTTGGTGCCTTGTCAGTGGCAACAATGTATCAATCGATGCGTACTATGAGCGGTAAGTGGGCCCTTGGCTTAATAGGGGCCTCTGTACTCGGCACCTCTCTCATGTTCTGGACCGTAGCTCATGGCGTTATTACGGACATGGTACTGTTGTATACGACGATCATGGTTATGATCTATTCCTATAAGGGGATGGTGGAACAGAAACCACATGCTATGATTGTGGCCTATATCTTTGCGGCCCTTGGGGTGCTCACAAAGGGGCCCGTTGCACTTGTTTTGCCGGGCATGATTTTGCTCGTCTTTGCCGGTATCAATCGCTCTTGGTCGATGGTGAAAGCTATCTTTGACTGGCGAGGCATCCTTGCCTTTTGTGTAGTCTGCTTGCCGTGGTATGTGTATATGTACAGCGTTCACGGTCAAGACTTCATCAATGGCTTCTTAGGGCTACACAATGTAACACGGGCCACACAATCTGAACACCCTGAAGATAATGTGTGGTGGTATTATATCGCCATCTTCCTAGGTGCTTCTCTGCCGTGGACCGGTGCCGTTATTTATGGTATTATCGATGGCTTTAAACAACGACATACCGGTTTTATCTATAATATGACTTGGGGCGTAGGCATTCTTTTATTCTATACCTTAATGGCTACAAAATATCCTTTATATACATTCGTCAGCTTAGTTCCATTTAGTGCTATTGGTGCTATGGGCGTTATGAAGATCATACGTAAAGGTAAATCTAGAGCTATAAAATGGGTTATTATGGGGCCTACATTACTCTTATGGATCGCTTACGTTGCGGGCTCATTCTTCGCACCGTGGGGCTTCTATTTCTTGCTCTATGTTGTGGTGGCTGTAGCCGTACTCCTTTTATTCCACGCATGGTATACGAAAAAAGGGTATCGCCTTGTTAGTATTATTGTCCTAGGTACTATGGTTATTTCCTCCATCGTTGTTGTGGAAGGTTTAGAACCATTTGTAAAACAGCGTAGTAATATTGATGTAGTGCCTGTTGTAGACTCTTATGATGGTGATATCTATTACTACAACGGGTATAGTACAGCTGCTGTATACTATACAGGTCATAAGATTATTAAGATTAACGGTGATGAAAGTCGCTGGGATGATCGGGATAAGTTGAAAAAGCGCAGTGCTGAATGGTCCAAGAAATATCTTATGGAACAAGTTAACGAAGAGGAGTTTAACAAGATTATCGCATCTGGTAAACCTGTGATGTTAATCGTTCCAAAAGGAGAGATTAAGCACTTCCGTCAATCTTCTATTTATCCAAATGTATCTGAATCTAGCGAAGCAGGTACATCCGAGGTATATGTATTAAATAAAAAGACTTTTTTCAAGTAAATATATACATATGCGATATCAGTAAATATATAGAGTATAACTAAATATATATGAAATAACTTAATTCAATGTGTGAATAGACGCATATAGAAACAGGTAGTATCTGATGGATACTACCTGTTTTGTATTTCGTGAGTATCTTTTGTTTGTTTTGCCACTAGCTAGTAGCTACTATGCTTATTATTATATGTGTAGTGGAGTGCCTATATTGATACTTTTCGCGCCTAAATAATAATACCTACAATATTACTGTGTTTTATTGACAGAATTAATACATATTGTTATAGTAGGGTATAAATAAAGTTTGAAAACGAGGTGTTCTAAAACCATATTTCATCTAGGTTTTAGAAATGTGCGAAAAATGACATGTGTCAAAAACGCCCTTTGTTATGAGGTAGAAAGAGGGGAAGTTATGAAGAAGACTTGGTATCTAATCATCGGAGTGGTTCTCTTGGTTATTGGCTGCATAGCCTATGGTTATTATGAACACCATAAACCAAAGACGGCACAAGAATTAAAGACTGTACGCGTAGCCTATTTACCAATTACTCATGCATTGCCAGTATTCGCTACAAAAGAGTTGGAAACGGCAGATGGTCCTGTACATGTAGAGCTTGTTAAATATGGATCTTGGCCAGAGCTTATGGATGCGTTAAATACTGGTAAGGTAGATGCCGCAGCTGTTCTTGTTGAACTTGGTGTAAAGGCTCGTGAACAAGGCATTGATGTTCGTGCTGCTGCTCTTGGTCATACAGAGGGTAATATTATCATCGTCAATAAGGATATTAACTCCGTCCGAGACTTAAAAGGCAAATCCTTTGCTATCCCTCATAAACAATCTACTCAAAAAGTTCTCGTGGATTGCATGCTTGAAGAAGCGGGTCTTTCTGAAAAAGATGTACAAATCGTAGAAATGAGCCCTCCAGAAATGCCTTCTGCTCTATCGGTAGGACAAATTGCTGGGTATAGTGTTGCCGAACCATTTGGTTCTCTAGCCATTGAAATGGGAACTGGGAAGGTCTTCGAAGATCCTGACCATCTCTGGCATGATAATATTTGCTGTGCTCTTGTGTTTAATGGTCAATTCGTCGATGAACATCATGACTTGGCAAAAGCTTTCACAAAAGCCTATCTCGATGCAGGTGAATACCTAGATGAGCATCCAAAGGCACAAGAGGAGATTTCCTTAAAGTACATGAAGTTTAATGACCCAGTTATTGAACGTTCCCTCAAGGTGATTGGGTTTAAAGACTTAGCCCTTACAGAGGACCGTTATAATGCGCTTGTGCATCACATGACACATATTGATTTAATCAAAAAAGTGCCGGCCTATTCAGAGTTTGTAGATCAATCATTGTTACCATAGGAGGGGGACCATGAAGAAATATACATATGTGCCAGGTTCATTTATCGCAGCTTGGCTAATTTGGGAGTTAATCGTTTGCCTCGGCGGTTTTAATGAAGCGCTATTTCCAACGCCATATAAGGTATTACTCGGATTTGGAGAACTTATAGGCGACGGTGTTCTTTTTAAAGATATTGCAGATAGTTTAGTGCGTTTCTTTATCGGCTATCTTATTTCTGTTGTAGCTGGCGTATTTTTCGGCCTTATCTTGGGCTGGTACAAGGGGATTTGGAACTACATCAATCCAATCGTTCAAGTCATTCGACCAATTTCTCCTGTGGCGTGGTTGCCGTTTATCGTTCTCTTCTTCGGTATCGGCCAAGCACCAGCTATCGTTATCATCTTTATCGCAGCATTCTTCCCGGTGCTATTGTCCACCGTGTCTGCTATTCAAAATATTGACCCTGTGTACATCAAGGTAGCGCGCAACTTTGGTATTAAACAGCCAGAACTGTTATTTAAAATCGTATTACCTGCCGTATTCCCTGGTATTGCATCCGGTCTTCACATCGCCCTTGGTACGGCGTGGATTTTCCTTGTAACAGGGGAAATGGTAGGCTCCCAAACAGGCCTTGGCTTCCTCATTATCGATATGAGAAATAACTTGCGTAACGATCTCTTGATGGTAGCCATCTTGACCATCGGTTTCGTTGGGCTTTTACTCGATTGGGGCGTATCCCTCATCGAAAAATGGATTTACAAACGTTGGGGTATTGAGAAATAGGAGGTGGCCTCATGGGTTACATTTCGGTGCGCAATGCACACAAGAAATTTATGAAAGATGGGGAACCACTCACCATTCTTGAAGATATTAATTTAGACATTGAAAAAGGCGAGTTTATTTGCCTCTTAGGTCCTTCTGGTTCTGGTAAAAGTACGCTATTAAATGCTATGGCAGGCTTTGAGCTCGTTACATCTGGTTCTATTACTATCGACGGCGAAGAGGTGAAAGCCCCTCAGCTCAGATATGTAACAGTATTCCAAAACTATGGCTTGTTGCCATGGCGTACAGTAGAAAGCAATATTGAGCTTGGCCTTGAAAGTAAAAAGGTACCTAAAGAGGAACGTCCTGCTATTATCGATAAATACGTTAAGATGGTAGGTCTCGACCATGCCCGTAATCGCTATCCTGCAGAACTATCTGGGGGCATGCAACAACGTGTATCCATCGCTCGTGCACTAGCTGTTGATCCAGATATTATCTTCATGGACGAACCATTAGGCGCACTTGATGCACTAACACGTATCAACTTGCAAGACGAAATCTCTCGTATCTGCCGTGAAGAAGGCAAGACGGTTGTATTCGTTACCCACGACATTGAAGAAGCCGTAGTTCTAGCGGACCGCGTTGTAGTACTAGCAGCAAACCCAGGTCGAGTACAAACTATTATCCCTGTAAACATCATCGACAGAACCGACCGTACATCACCGAACTTTGTTAATATACGGAACCACATTTTCGAACAATTCCAATTGGCAAAAGAAGACAAAATCGAGTTCTATATTTAATTGTTATGGTGTATACTATAAAAAGCTAAAGATTGTAAGTGCTCCACTGAGTGCACAAAAGAAACCACCTAGGGACTACGACATACCTAGGTGGTTTCTTTAATTATAATGGACAAAATTCTAAAATAATGTATACTATAAGTAGCTGAAGGATTATAAGAATTCACTGTTAGCACAAAAAAAACTCCCTCAAGAACCGCGAAATACTTGAGGGAGTTTTTTATTGCTTATTTTATGTTTCTTATGCAATTCGTGTAATTATCATGTATAGTAGATATATATCGGTAATAACATATGAAATTTAAATTGGAGGCTGTATGTCTTTATTTGAGTTAGAGAAGAGCATGTCTTTTGATGAATATATAGCGTCCTTTGATACAGAGCGTGTAGAGAAGGTGCGCGGTTTTGTAGATTGGCTTGCTCAGTATCAAGGTAGTCTTGTTCATAATCCTTGGGGCGAGGTAAATCCCTATTTAGAAATCGTTGCAGAGGGTTTTGATGCGGCCCAAGTGCGTCGAGATAATTTAGTAGCCTATTTATTGCCACGCTTAGGTCGAGCTAAGGTCTTTGTAGTGGCTGAGGCTGTAGGGTATCAAGGGGGACGCTTCACAGGTATTGCTATTACTTGTGAGAGAATGCTATTAGATAAGCACAAAACCATTCGTGCGAAGGATGTCACGACTATTCGATTGGAACGCACTAGTTCTCCTACTAGTTCTTTATTGAAAGGGACACAGCAGAAGGATGGCTTTAATGAACCTACTGATACGGTGGTGTGGAGTGCTATCGTAGAAAAAGGCATTGATCCGTATGACACGTTGTTGTGGAATATATTCCCGTTTCACCCACATAAGGATGGAAATCCGTTGACGAACCGCACACCTACGGATAGAGAACAACAATTGGGGTGGGAGTACACAAAACGCTTGTTAGATTTACATCTAGAGCTAGGCGGTATAGAACCTCTTATGCTCGCAGTAGGGCAAAAGTCTGCTGATACAATGGGCAAATTTGGACTGTCTGCTATTGGCTTGCGCCACCCTGCAAACGGTGGAGCTAATTTATACCGGCAAGGGTTCGCTGAGGCTGTAGATACTTATTTAAGATAATATAGTTTGATAAGTTCTTAAGTATTCAAGAGTTTGAGCTTTTAAGAGAACATTTTGGAGAGAGCTTTTAAGAGCATGTTTAGAGAGTTTTGGAGAGAAGTTTATGAAACGTTATTGTGATGCTTGCCGTCATTATTGTGATGAGGCGGCTATGTTTTGTCCTACTTGTGGACAGTATACGGTGGCCACAGAGGTGGAGCGCATTGCACCAGAAGGTGATGTCATCTATCCGTTGTCTCATTATCAGCTAAGCTATAAGGATACATTCCTCTATGTAATGGGGAAAAAGTTCATGGATACGGATGGACGTGCCTCTCGTAGAGAGTTTTTCCAGTTTCTATTGTTGTGGCATATTGCTATTGTCGGCTTGCTAGCAGTATTTTATGGCTTAACAGCCATATTCCATACGGGTCCATATCTAATCGGATTAGCAGGTCTTATCGTTGCCATACTCAGCTTAGTATCCTTGATGCCTTTAGCTGCGTTATCTGTACGACGTCTTCATGATACGGGTAAAAGTAGTGCTACATTGCTGTTATTTCTAATTCCCTTTGTAGGGCCACTGATCGTATTAGGCTTATTATGCTTAAAAGGTCAGCCTCAAGATAATCAATACGGTAGTGCGTTGCAGCATCTTGTTATAGACAAGCGATTGGCGTCTATTATGAAAGTATCTCCTACGAGTAGTGCTTTAACTACACGTGTTCTAGTGGGATTACTTGTTATAGTAATCTGTGTGTTTGGCGCATCTTTACGTGCGATGGGCCCAGCTAATGAAGTATTCCCTGACGGATGGCTTACAAACTCTATCGTTGGTGAAGGCAGTGCGGAAGCAGCGCGAGCTTCTGTGCAAAATTATTTTGATGCCGTAAATAACAAGGATTATGATAAGGCTTTCACCTATATCATGAGCCAAGCTAGTACAAATCCAGTGGAGAAGCAAAAATGGCTAGAGTCCATGAAACAGGCGCCAAAGGTGGATGTAGTATCCCTAGGTGTTTCACGGGTGAGTCGCACAGGGGATTTGAAACGCATTGTCTTTGATGCAAACCTACAAACCACAAAGGTTGGCGCTGGTGTTGTAGAATCAACGCCGATGAAGCGCTATATTTCTGTCATTGAAGAGAATGGCGTGTGGCGTATCGAAGGATTTTACAAAACTATGCCCGATGATGACAAATAGAATATGATATATCTAAATAGCGTTAACATGGGGGCTACCCTCTTTTGTTAACGCTATTTTTATGTTACAATAGACATAACGTATGAAAGCGAGGCTTTCATCAAAATCGATCGGATTATATTGCGAAACTCATTAGATTGGAACGAAGAGAACGTACCCGTCGCGGCTGACATGTCTAATGATGGCAATATACTCATTTGCTATGGCAAATGGTCACAACAACACTAGGAACGGCAAAAATTGATAGCGCATTTTTGCGCCCATTTGACGAGACGCTAGTATTTTAGCGCCTTTTTCTTTGTGTGGCCTCCATAGCATAGATCAATTCAAGTGATAGGTGAGAAAAGAAACTATGTTAAATAAAATAATGAACAAAATTTTAGGAGGAACTGTGAATACAACAGATAATCAGGTTACTGCACAAGTGAAAGCAGAACCAACAGTAGCAAAAACTGCTACTCGTACAGCTGCGGCTGAAGGCGAACATAAACAAACTCGCCGCCGTACTAATACACGTCGTCCTGCTGGCGAAGGTCGTACTCGTCAACATGCAGCAGGTGAAGGCGAAGGCACAACACGCCAACGCCGTACAAATACTCGTTCAAATGCAAATGGTGGTCGTACTAATACGACACGCCGTACAAATACTCGTCGCAATGCTGAGCAAGGTGAAGGTCAGGAACGTACAGAACGTAAACCTCGCCAAACTCGTGCACCACGTGGTGAACGTAGTGAAAATACACGCAATACGAGAACTAATAATGGTCGCAATGGTCAAAACCGTAACAACAACCGTCCAAATAATCGTTCCACAAACCGCAACAATCAAGAGGCTCCTGTGGAATTAGTAGGTCGTACACCAAATGGCGCTAACAAGGGTAAATTCCAAATTATTCCGTTAGGTGGCCTTGGTGAAATCGGTAAAAATATGACCATCTTCCAATATGAAGATGAAATCATCGTTCTTGATGCGGGTCTTGCGTTCCCTAGTGAAGATATGCTTGGCGTAGATATCGTTATTCCTGACATGAGCTATATCATTGAGAATAAGGATCGCGTAAAAGCAGTCGTTATCACGCATGGTCACGAGGACCATATCGGTTCCTTGGCGTACCTTATGAAGGAAATCAATTGCCCAGTATATGCAACAAACCTCGTTTGTGGTTTGATTGAAGGCAAGTTCAAAGAACATAAAGTATCTCCAAAATGTCTTCGTACTATTGCAGCAGGCGATGAAGTTCAAATTGGTCAAGTTAAGGTTGGCTTTATCCAAACAAACCACTCCATTCCTGACTCCTGTGCTGTGTACTTTGATACACCAATCGGTACTGTACTTCACACAGGTGACTTTAAAATCGACCAAACCCCAGTTGATGGCCGTTTGATGGATATGCACAAATTTGCTGAGCTTGGTAACAAAGGCGTATTAGCGTTGATGTCCGACTCTACAAACGTAGAAAAACCAGGTACTACAGGCTCTGAAAGCTCCGTAGGTCCTGCTATTAAACAAGCTGTAGGCGAAGCGAAAGGCCGCGTTGTATTGGCTACATTCGCATCTAACGTATCCCGTATTCAACAAGCTATTGATGCGGCAGTTATGTATAACCGTAAGGTTGTCGTTATGGGCCGCAGCATGGTAAATGTTACAGAAATCGCTCAAGAACGCGGTTACTTGAACATTCCACCAAATACAATCATCGACGTAGATGTAATGCATAACTACACGGATGATCAAATCATGATCTTAACAACAGGCTCTCAAGGTGAACCGATGGCAGGCTTGTCCCGTATGGCTACTAGCAATCACCGTACTGTAGAATTGGCACCGAATGATACTGTTATCATCTCTGCTACACCAATTCCTGGTAACGAAGGTGCTGTAGGTAGAACTATCGATAACTTGCTTCGCCTAGGTTGCCACGTAGTATACGGTAAAGATCGTGGTATCCACGTATCTGGTCATGCGAGCCAAGAAGAGCTTAAAACAATGCTTAACCTTGTTCGTCCAGAATACTTCATCCCAGTTCATGGTGAGTACCGTATGTTGCGCCGTCATGGTGAACTTGGTGTTGCTATGGGCGTAGATCCTAAGAAAGTCCTTATCGGCGACAATGGTCAAATCTTTGAGTTCGATAAAGATGGTGGTCGTAAAGCCGGTCGTGTACAAGCTGGCGCTATCTTCGTAGATGGCCTTGGCGTTGGTGACGTAGGTAACATCGTAATCCGCGACCGTCAACAATTGGCTCAAGAAGGTATGGTTATCGTTGTTATGGCGATGGACAAAGCTTCTGGTACAATCGTAGCTGGTCCAGACCTCGTGTCTCGTGGCTTCGTATACGTACGCGATGCAGAAGAACTTATGATTGCTGCAGAACACCGCGTAGACCAAGTCCTTGAAGAATGCGAAATGCAACGCATCAAAGATTGGACTACTATTAAGCAAAACGTACGTGACGCGTTGGGTAAATTCTTCTATGATAAAACTCGCCGTCGTCCTATGATCTTGCCGATTATTCAAGACGTATAATCAAATACAATATATGAAAGTACCGCACCTCATGGTGTGGTACTTTTAACATGTTAAAAGGAACCTTTTAAATCTACCATAAATAGCGGTGCTATCGCATTTATCTACTACATAGGGTATTTGAAGTTACCTTTTTAAACTGTTATAATTAAAAGATACCAATTAATCTATCTTCTTTTAGTTAGAATGGAGATTTATGAAACAAACAAATACAAGAGCGATGGTAGAAACAGGATTTGTATCAACCATCGTTGCTATGTTGACTATAATTGGGGCAGTCATGCCGTTTTCAGCTTTTTTAGCAACTATGGTAGCTCCAGCAGGTATTTCTATCATTGGTATCCGTTGGGGTAGTAGATATAGCTGTACTTCCTCGGTAGTAGCCTTTATGTTAGTAACACTCTTTCTTGGTCCATTAATTGCTATGTCTACAGTTTTAGTATATTCATTGCCGAGTATATTTTTGGGGGAAGCTTTTAGAGCAAACTGGTCTTTTAGAAAGTTAATATTAGTGCCTGCTGCTGTATTGCTTGGTATGGGCCTCTTACAGTTGATGATTGCTAATAGTTTTGCATCTGTAGATTTTATTAGCCTAGGACAAAATGTAAATAATGAGTTAAAAGAAGCTATGATTGAGTCTGTACGACAACAATCAGTACCGCAAGAACAGATTGATACTATGATTCAGCAACTTAATTATTCATTTGCTCAAGCAGAACGTATGATGTTATCATTGTGGTTCTGTGCATGCTCTATCATAACGTATATTATGGCTAAACTAGTATCTTATATTGGTCGTCGAACTAATACAGTTCATAGAGAATTACCTCCTATGGCTACCTGGCGTATGCCGATTTGGGGTGCTGGTGTTCTAGCTATAGGGATTATTATTGTTTATGGCTTATCCTATATTGGATATGATAATAGTTTACTTAAAGATATTGGAGTGAATATTGCTTTTGTGGGGGCTTTCATTTGCTTAGTTAATGGTATTACCTGTTTAATGGCAGTTATGAAAACCTATGGAGTAAGTGGATTCTTTCAATTTATAATTCTTTTCTTCTTATATATAATGAGTCCATATGGTCTTGTTTTCTATGGTATTATTGATATGTTTTTAGATATGCGAGCGCGTTTCCAAAAACGCAGCTTGTAAGAGAAAGGAGGCCGTTATGAAATCCTTTCAACGAAAATGGGAAGGTTTAGAAGTTACCATTATTACCGTTATCGTATTGTTGTTATTATTGCTGGCCTATTTGAACTGGGCTATTGCAGTTTTAGCATTAATTATCGTAGTAGCGGCATATTTGGTTAACTACAATACCCTTCATAACCGGCGTCGTTTAGCAAGAGAACAGTTTGGGGCGATGATGAAAAACGTCACACAAGCTTCTAACTTTGCTTTACAAAATTTACCGATGGGCATTGTTCTTGTTAATAAACAAGGCACCTTGGTATGGAATAATAGCGTCTTTGCAGACTGGGTTACAGTAGACTGGAATAAACTTCAAAAAATGTCTGCTCTATTGCCTGGCTTCCGTATCGATAAAATCTGGGGTAAATCCGGATATATGACAGAGAAATATGATGAAAGATATTTCCAAATTATCTATAAATTCATCGATCCTCGCGATACGCGACCAGATATTCATAGTGAAGATGAATTGGCTGAACATGCAGTCATGGCTCTGTACTTTAAGGACATTACGGCTCTCGAAAAGGCCCGTATTAAAGCTGAAGAGGATCAGCCTGTATGGGGCATGATTCAAATCGATAATCTCGAAGAATTGACAAAAGGTCTTAGTGACCGCGAGTATACTAGCGTTTGGGCAGATATTAACAATATCATTATGGATGAAATTGACCGTTATGAAGGCTTTATTCGCAACTTCCAAGACGATATGTATACCTTTGCTATTTCTCGTGGCGCCCTTCATGAGATGGAGGAAAATGGCTTTAAAGTGCTTGAACGCATTCGTAAATTGCCTTCTCCTCGTCAAGTGCCAGCTACGATTTCTGTAGGGATTAGCGAGAATGTAGGCTCTGTAAAAGAGGTGTCTAGTCGTGCTCGTGCTGCCTTAGATATTGCATTAGGTCGCGGTGGTGACCAAGTGTGTATTATGGATGGTGAAAGCACCCGCTTCTTTGGTGGCAATACAGCTGGCGTTGAGAAGAATACACGTGTTCGTGCTCGTGTAGTATCGCAAGCCTTACACGAACTTATGCTTGATTCCGATAAAATCCTTGTAATGGGCCACAAACGTGAAGACTACGATGCATTAGGTGGTATTATCGGTGTTGTAGCTATTGCACGGACTTTGGGCAAAGAATTGCGCATTGTGCTTTCAAAAGAAACGAGCGCCATCGATAAAATGGTGACTGTTCTTAAAGAAGATGAGTTCTGGACGGAACATATTATCACCCCTGATGCAGCAAAAGCGTGGGTAGATGCGAATACGCTCACTATCGTATGTGATACGCATCGTCAGGAAATGGTAGCCGCTCAAGAGGCGCTTGAAATCTCTGAGCGACGCATCGTTATCGATCATCACCGTCGTGCAGCGGACTTTGTAGAAAATCCATTGCTTACGTACTTGGAACCAACTGCGTCATCTACATCTGAGCTCGTAACAGAGCTTGTACAATATGCAGGTGGTGGCGTAAAACTTTCAAAAGCTGAAGCTACAGGTATTTATGCAGGTATCGTATTAGATACGAAGAACTTTGTTCAACAAACTGGTGCTCGTACCTTCGAAGCGGCAGCATTCTTACGCCGTGCAGGGGCGGATATTGAAAAGGTTAAACAATTATTTATTGAAACCTTCGATTCCATCCAATTGCGTGCTAAAATGGTATTTGAAGCCAGTCGAACTGAAGGGATTGCTATTTCCGTAGCACCTGAAGGTTTGAAGGATATGATGGCATTAGCTGCACAAAGTGCGGACATGCTCATTAGTAATGAAGATATTGAAGCAGCCTTTGTACTTTACTCCTTGAACGACGGCGGTATCGGTGTTAGTGCTCGATCCAAAGGCAAGGTAAACGTACAGGTTGTAATGGAAGCCTTGGGTGGCGGCGGTCACAGAACTGTGGCTGGGGCCCAATTACAAGGTATGACGATAGAGGAAGCGAAGAAGGCTATCTTAGAGCATGCTCTTGAAGCCCTTCATTCCGCTGAGAAAGAGGAGGAAGAACAATGAAAGTAGTATTGTTAGAAGACGTTAAAAAGGTTGGTAAAAAAGGCGAAATCGTTGAAGTTAGCGATGCATATGGCCGTAATGTATTGATCAAAAAAGGTCTTGGCCTTGAAGGTACAGCAACTAACGTAAATAATGCGAAACAAAAACAAGAATCCATTGCTCACCACAAAGTTGTAGCGAATGATGAAGCTAAAATCTTGGCAGCTCAATTGGCTAAGGTTG
The DNA here is from genome assembly GCF_019414865.1 of Veillonella sp. Taxonomy (GTDB): domain Bacteria; phylum Bacillota; class Negativicutes; order Veillonellales; family Veillonellaceae; genus Veillonella. Next base: position 2,366 of record NZ_DXLG01000016.1, on the reverse strand, counting down.
AAGTAACTGTAAAAGTTCGCATGGGTGAAGAAGGCCGTGTATTTGGTTCCGTTACTGCAAAAGATATTTCCGATGCAGCTAAAGCTCAATACAAAGTAGATATCGATAAAAAGAAAATCGAAATCAAAGAACCATTGAAAACATTAGGCGTACATGACGTACTCGTTCGTGTTCATCCTGAGATTACAAGTACTATCAAGGTTAACGTAGTAGCTGAATAATAGTGTTCACCATGCTCTTTGAGTATGGTGAATTCTTTTATCCATAGTGGTTTTGTAAAGGGGATTATCATGGATGTACGCATTCCACCGCATAATCTAGATGCGGAAAAGGCCGTTTTGGGGGCTTTATTAACGAATGGATCCAACTCGGGCGCTGTTGTTGATACAGTGACGAGTATTCTAAAATCTGAAGATTTTTATCGAGATGCGCATCGTATTATTTATGATGCCATCTTAGAAATCGTGCATGCTAACAAGACGGCAGACTTCATCACCGTAGGTGAAGAATTAGACCGTCGCAAGCGACTCGATGCGGTAGGTGGCCTTGCTTATATTACATCTCTTGCCAATGAATCGGTGTCCTACAATGTAGAGGAACATGCGAAGATTATTAGCGAGAAAGCTCAGTTGCGCCGCCTTATCGATGCAGGGAATAAAATCGTAGGCATGACGTACGCTGGCGAAGATGAGCCAACGGCTATCCTCAACAAGGCAGAGCAAATGGTACTAGACGTAAGTGGTCAAACGCAGTCTGAATCTTCCTTTGCTCCCATTAGTGAGATAGTATTATCTAACTTAGATAAATTGAACGCATTACAACAGCATGATGGCGCCATTACAGGCGTGCCAACAGGCTTTAAAGATGTGGACCATGTCTTTAATGGGTTGCAAAAATCTGACCTCATCCTCGTAGCAGCTCGTCCTGCGATGGGGAAAACTGCTTTCACCTTGAACATCGCTCAAAATGTAACAATGTTATACGACAAGACGGTAGCGTTCTTCTCCCTAGAAATGGGTAAGGAACAGCTCGTTGCTCGTATTCTGTCCTCTGTGGCGGGCGTGAGCTCTGAAAAATTGCGCCGTGCGAACATGGATCCTACTGACTGGGAAAAGGTTATCGCTGCAGCGGATCGCATGAGCAAATCTAAGCTCTTTATTGATGATACGCCAGGTCTTACCGTACAAGATATGCGATCTAAATTGCGCCGTCTTAAGGTGGAACATGGTCTTGATCTCGTTATCGTCGACTATATTCAGTTGATGCAAGGCCGTAACTCCGGCAAGGGCAGCGAGAACCGTCAACAAGAGGTATCTGAAATCTCTCGTAACCTCAAATTGATTGCCCGTGAGTTCAATGTGCCTCTCATTGCCTTGTCTCAGTTGTCTCGTAGTGTTGAAAGCAGACCAGATAAACGGCCTGTGCTTTCTGACCTTCGTGAATCTGGTTCCCTTGAACAAGATGCGGATATCGTTATCTTCTTGTACCGCGATAAATATTACGATGAAAACTCCGAAAAAGGGGACAATGCAGAAGTCCTCATTCGTAAACACCGTAATGGTTCCGTCGGTACCGTGGAACTCCAATTCATTGGGGAATTAACCCAATTTAGAGACGTGGAATTCCGAGACATGGGGCCGGAACAATAATGAAAACTATCGTGGGGTGCCTATATTGATGGGGCCCGACTTTATTTCGACAACTTAGTTACAAAAAAGCACCACCTATCTCGTGGCTCCAAACGACACGTAAGTCGCCCCTCGATAGGTGGTGCTCTTTTTGTATTACATTAGCAAAATAAGTCCCATCAATATATAATAGAACTAGATAGTTTTCAGTGTATTGCTGGGAAAGGAGCGCGTGATGGATAGCGGCTTAGAGTTTTTTGTATTTTACTTCTGGGGTGTGGCTCTTTGGTTAATACTTAGTGGGTTGTATTTAATTATCAAACGATTTGTATTACGTCGCAATGGAACTCCAGTAACGATTGTGTCTATACTTCCACGAGTTATAAAGGAAATACCATTAGCTCGTGGTATGGATAAATATATTTATGGTTATGATATTAAGTATATCTTGAATGGTGAGACTCATACTGCTGAAAGTGTAGAGTTTTATATTCCTTTTGGACCAATCGGTGGACCTGTAGTTCTATTTAGTCCGACAGGTGTGCTTGCAAAAAATGGAGAAGTAAGTATAGATAATGTAAGGATAACTATTGTGTATGGCCTTGTTTCAATTGTATTAGGAATAGGGGTATTTTTGGGGATGTTGGATTTTGTTAGATAGAAATAAATAGCTATATTTAATAATGTGTTAAATACATAGGCATCTAACATTAGATTATATATCTAGTGTTAGGTGCT
>NZ_DXLG01000159.1 GCF_019414865.1 Veillonella sp. | reverse complement strand
CTCTTATACTTATAAGCGTTCAAATTTTACTTAATTATAAATATCCTAAATTATAAATTAGTATATCAATTAAGAAAACCTCCGTAAAGTAATAATACGATTCATACCACTATAAAATAACCGTATCATTCAGAACACTCTAAAGTAATCATACTATTCATAACGTCATAATGTAAAAACCCCTCTTTACCGGACATTCAGTAAAGAGGGGTTCAGATTATACATAATTCAATTTAGATAAGATTATTTAAATTGATTGCAAAGGCTATCGAATAGCGCTTGATCTGGTTTTACAACATCTTCAGTTAATGGACGAGGATGTGGACCACCATTTGCTGCTGCCAGAGCTTTTTCGAAGGAAGGTTTAGTAGTATCTTGATAGATAACACCTGTTACCAAGCCATCAGTTTCACCCAATGTTTTAAGTGCTGCTGCACGATCTGTTGGGTCATAACCTTCTGGCAATTCTACCAAATGTTCTTTGAACCAGTCATAGCTGTTGTGTTTATTGTATGTAACACATGGGCTAAAAACGTTGATGAAGGAGAAACCTTCATGATCCATTGCTTTTTGAATCAACTCTACAAGTTGTGCACGATTAATCATGTAACCTTGTGCTACGAATGTAGCACCTGCAGCAATTGCAGTTTCACAAACGGACAATGGAGATTCGAAAGCCCCACGAGGTGTTGTTTTTGTAACAAAACCGATATCGGAACGAGGGGATGCTTGACCTTTAGTCAAACCATATACATGGTTATCCATTACGACGTATGTCATATTTACATTACGTTTGAAAGCATGGATAGTGTGACCCATACCGATAGCGAACGCATCACCATCACCAGAGCAAGCGATAACTTCTAAGTCTTGGTTAGCAAGTTTTACGCCTTGTGCGTAAGGAAGCGCACGACCATGAGTTGTATGAGCGCCATATGCGTAGAAATAACCACCGATACGGCTAGAGCAACCGATACCGGAAATTACTGCTAATTTTTCTGGTGGAATATTTTTCGCTACTACAGCGTCAGTAATCGCTGCTTGAACCCCATAATGGCCACAGCCTGGACACCAGTTAGGACGAATATCGTTTCTGTAATCTTTAGCTGTTGTCATATTATAGGACCTCCTTAATCGCATTTTTCACATAACTTTTTGTGAATGGATTACCATCGTATTTCAAGCAGCTGGAAATTTTAGATTTCTTATGCATGTTGATTTTAAATAAGTTAGTCAATTGACCTGTTGCATTGTGCTCAACGATAACCACTTTTTTCGCAGCATCCATGAATGGTTGTAATTGTTTTGCTGGGAATGGTTTAATCAAGCGCAATTGCAAGTGGTTAACTTTAACACCTTCTTGATCGAATTCAGCAACAGCTTCTTCGATAGCGCCACGGCTAGAAGCCATACCAACAACGAGAACATCTGCTTCGTCGTATTTAGCGTTATTCAAGAATGGTTCGTAGTTATCAGCTACAGTTTCCAATTTGCGGAAACGTTTATCAGTTTGCGCTACGTGCATTGTAGGCGCTTCTGCTGGTTTACCTTCTTCATTATGTTCTAAACCAGTGGAAAGGAATAGACCATTTTTCATACCAGGAATTGTACGAGGAGAAATACCATCTTCAGTCAATTCAAAGCGTTTGAAGTATTTAGGTTGTTCCAATTCAGGAAGGTCTGCTTCTTTCATCATTTTACCGCGGTTAATAGGTACACGGTTCAAATCGAAGGAAGGAACGGATTGTTTATTCAAACCTTGTTGTAAATCAGGCATGAAGATAACTGGGCATTGGTACATTTCTGCCAAGTTGAAAGCTTTTTGAATTTCATAGAAGCATTCTTCGATAGATGTTGGAGAAATAACGATACCAGAGTAATCGCCATGTGCATTATAGCAAGCCGCATCAATATCGGATTGTTCAACCTTTGTAGCCATACCTGTGGATGGACCAGAACGTTGAACGTCGATAACAACCATTGGTAATTCAGCCATGGAAGCCATGGATAAGGATTCAGCCATCAAGGAAAGACCAGGGCCAGAAGTACATGTGAAGCCACGAACACCTGCGTATACGCCACCCATAGCTGTCATACATGCTGCGATTTCGTCCTCTGTTTGAACGATAGTAGCACCCAATTTATCCATATTTTTAATCATATATTCCATTACTTCAGATGCTGGAGTAATAGGATAAGATGCCATGAAACGGGAGCCCGCAGCAATAGCACCTAAAGCACATGCTTCATTACCTAATAAGAACATTTGATCTTTCTTACCAGGAGCTGGCAATGTATCGATTTCCACATCGCCCAATTTTTCCATTACAAGGCCATAACCATCGTCAAAGGCAGCTAAGTTTTTATCCACGATTTCTTGGGATTTTTTCGCAAATTTAGCAGCAATCGCATCTTTAAACATCTTAGTATCGAAACCAAGAAGTGCAACAGACATACCAAGTGCTACGATATTACGCATCAACAAGGAACCTTGTTTCATTGCAGTTTCAGAGATTGGCAAGGACAAGCAATTAACCTTTGTACCTTCAAATTTAGAGAAGTCAGGATTTACTTTGCTGTCACAGATGATGTAACCGCCCTCACGAACTTCAGAACCATGCATATCAACTGTTTCTTGATCAAGAGAAAGCAAGAAGTCTACGCCTTCACCAATAGACATAACTTGTTCTAATGCAACGCGCAATGCGAATGTAGTATGACCACCTTTGATACGAGATGCAAATAAACGTTGGCTATACAAGGAATAACCTTCTTTAGCGAGGATTGTCGCCATGATTTCGCCACAACTCTCGATACCTTCACCTTGTTGGCCGCCCATTTTCCAGATAAAATCTTTACGTTTTTGCAAGAGATTCACCCTCCTTAGGATAAAAATTACACTGCTGACAAGAGTCTACCTTACTATGTTAATGTTTTATAGTACGAACCTGTCCATATCGTCATTGTATCATGTATATATTGGGTTTACAATGTATCATTTCACATAATAATAGGTATAAATT
>NZ_DXLG01000158.1 GCF_019414865.1 Veillonella sp. | reverse complement strand
GCAGCGTCAGATGTGTATAAGAGACAGATTCTATATTATTATATCATTATATCATAAATGACCCTTAATTATGTGGTGGAACTTTATAAAATTATAGCGAAAGTAAGCGAAAAATAACCCACGTGGGACGATTAAATAGGCGGATATAAAGGGCTCTATTACTTTATTGTTTGTCAGAGAAATGATAGAATATAGAGTAATGTAGTTTATCGTAATAGAAAGAGGAACACATATGCGAATTCAAGGGATTTCTGGATCTCGTGGCGTTGCAGTAGGCAATGTATATAGATATATTCAAGAGGAAATTGTCATTCCTGATTACACTGTAGCAGAGGATAAGGTAGAAGCGGAAATTGGTAAGTTCGCTTCTGCTATGGCAGCTACCTTAAAGCAATTAGATACAATTCGTCAAAAGGCGTTGAAAGACATGGGCCCTGAAGAGGCGGCTATTTTCGAAGCGCATATGCAAATCGCGCAAGACCCATCCTTGTCTGATGGTATTAAATCCCTTGTTGAGACTAGCCATACAAATGTGGTAGCGGCTACAGCTCAAACTATTGAAACCTTTGCGAATATCTTCCTCGGTATGGAAGATCCATATATGCGTGAACGCGGTGCAGATATCAAAGATATTGGTGATCGTTTGATGCGCAATATGTTAGGCATGAACCCTCGTGGTTTATCCCATATTTCTGGAGAGGTTATTTTGGTGGCTCATGATTTGGCACCATCTGATACAGCTTCTCTTGATAAAAATGTGGTAAAAGGCATTGTAACAGCTGCTGGTGGTCCTACATCTCATGCGGCTATCATGGCGCGCACCTTGGAAGTCCCTGCCGTTATGGGCGTTGGTGATATTGAAGGCTTCGTAGATGGTGAGAAAGCAGTTGTACTTGGTACAGATGGTATTGTGGAAACAAATCCATCTGATGCGGATTGGACTGAATATACAAATCAAGCGGCTGCATACCAAGAGGAATTGAAACGGTTGCGCGAATCCGCCAATCTTGAAGCTACAACAACTGATGGTCATCATGTAGAACTATTTGGTAACATCGGTAAGTCTAAAGATGCTAAACACGCTCTTACTATGGGCGCACAAGGTATTGGCTTATATCGTACAGAATTCTTGTACATGGAAAACGACGAGTTGCCAACAGAAGATGTACAGTTTGAAGAATATAAAAAGGTTGCAGAAGATATGCAGGGCCAACCTGTTATTATCCGTACCATGGATATCGGTGGCGATAAAGAATTGAAATGCCTTGATTTGCCAAGTGAAATGAATCCATTCCTTGGTTATCGTGCGATTCGTATTTCCTTGAACCGTCCGGATATCTTTAAAGTACAATTACGTGCGTTATTGCGTGCTAGTTCCTTTGGCGATATTCACATCATGTACCCTATGATTGCTTCCGTAGAAGAAGTGAAACAAGCGAATGTTATGCTTGAAGAATGTAAGGCTGAACTTACAGCTGAAGGCAAAGAATTCAACAAGGATATCAAGGTTGGTATTATGATCGAAGTACCAGCGGCGGCTGTTATTTCTCCAATCTTAGCAAAATATGTGGACTTCTTCAGTATCGGTACAAATGATTTATGCCAATATACACTGGCGGTAGACCGTATGAACGAGTCTATTGGTTCTCTATATCAACCATTGCATCCAGGTGTATTACGTCTTATCAAGCATGTTATCGATGCGAGCCATGAACAAGGTAAATTTACAGGCATGTGCGGTGAACTAGCTAGTGACCCTGTAGCTACGATGATTCTATTAGGCCTTGGCCTTGATGAATTCTCTATGACAGCGTCATCTATACCACTTATTAAGAAAATCTTGCGTTCCGTTTCTAAAGTAGAATGTGAAGAGGTGGCTAATAAAGTACTTACTATGGATACAGCTGAAGAAATTACAGACTATGCTAAATCTGTACTAGCTGAAAAAGACTTATTATAATTCTGTATAACTCTAAGAAAAGTGTTAAGCTCATCAGTATATAGCAAAGAACTTTTTATATACTTGAATTAAAATGCTTGAAATTGATACAATATATCTATTAGAACGTATGGGATAGGTACTACCTATCGAGATAGAAAGAGGTTATCATGAAAGAATTAACAGTAGAAATTACTAACGAATCTGGTTTACATGCTCGTCCTGCTACAGCTTTCACACAATTGGCTGCTAAATACGCTTCCAAAGTGACAATCGCTGCTAACGGTAAAACAGCTGATGCTAAATCCATCTTAACTGTATTGACTTTGGGCGCTACAAAAGGCACATCTGTTACATTGACAGCTGACGGTGCTGACGAAGACGATGCACTCACTGCATTGAGCGAATTCTTAACAACTAATCACGACTAATACTTTGTGGTAATATAAAGGACTCTACGAATGTAGAGTCCTTTTTTCTTGAGCCATATATGATGGATGCTTTAATTAGAGTTGATTTTTGTCCTATAACCCTGATTTTTATCTGCTTTTTTTGTGGGGGCTTCGAGATTTAGTAGAGCCTTGTTTTTGGTAAAAAAAGAAGAGGTCTCTTAGCCTCTTCTTTATTTTCCCATGTTTGCAAAACGCTCTACAGCTTTTGTAAAGTCGCTAATGGTTTTCTCTACGTCACCATGTTCGATACCATCTCGCACGCAGTGGTTGATATGTCCTTCAAGAACTACTTGACCTACTTTATGTAGTGCAGATTTAGCTGCATTAATTTGGCTCAACACATCTTCGCATGGAATGTCTTCTTCAATCATTCGATCAATAGCTTGCACTTGACCAAGGATTTTACGCAATCGACGATGTAGATTTTCTGAATCCATACATTGTTTCATAATACTCCTCCAATGGGCATGTTTTTATCATCTTTACTATTATACTCTATGTAAAGTTTATAATACAACTTAATAAGTATACTTCATATGCATAAAATCTACATATGTAGATATACGTTTGGTTGTAAATATTAAGACTTTCTCTTTTATATTATTATAATTCTTTTTATAGCCGCTATATAGCAAGGTC
>NZ_DXLG01000157.1 GCF_019414865.1 Veillonella sp. | reverse complement strand
TTACTAAATCATATGTAGCATAACTAGTTAAGTAATTATAATGCTTAAACTCTTAATTATCAAGACAAACCTTAAAACTCCATTACACCAGTGGTGGTAATTCTAATTTCTGGAATTACTGTTAATGCAAGGAAGCTCAAATTGATAAATGGATCTAGTCCCTTAGACACGCCCATACCGTAGGCAATGTCTTTCATTTTAGCTACTTTAGCATCTACTTCCTCATGTGGTCGATTTGTAATTAACCCCATTACTTCAAGGGCTAATTCTTCTACTACTTTACCTTCACTTGTAATGACATAGCCCCCACCGATTTCACGAATCCGTTCAATGGCTACCATCATATCTTCATCATTATCGCCTACAACGATTAAATTATGGGAATCATGTGCAAAGGATGTTGCAATGGCACCGTTTTTAAGATTAAAACCTTTTAGAATACCTACACCATTTCTGCCTGATGCTTTATAACGCTCAATACAAGTAATTTTATTATACTCCGCATTTGGTTTAAATAGACCGTTTTCTACAGGAACGTCTTCAACCGTTTTTTGTGTAACGATTTGGCCCGGTACAATATTAATAATAGCTTGAGGTCCGTCTACATTAATCTCCAGTTTTTCTTTTGTGAAAGTCCCTATATTAATAGTGTGTAATAATTCCTTAGGAACTTCTTTCTCTTCCCTAACAAGAACTCGTTCAATAGGTTTTCCCTTATAGAACACTTCATGTATGGCTACGCTATTAGCATCATCGAGAACTACAAGATTTGCCTTATAGCTTGGGGCAATAGCACCTAAGTCCTTCAAATGATAGCAAAGCGACGTATTGGTAGAAGCCATTTTATAAGCTTTTACAGGGTCTAAGCCAAGTTCAATAGATCTTAAAATATTATAACTGATATGACCTTCAGAACGGATATCCTCAATATGTTTATCATCTGTACAAAAACCATAGTATTCTGTATTAGCTTTGTTATGAACGATACCTTGTACGATGGCATCTAAATTGTGAGCCGCACTACCCTCGCGAATCCATACATAGATACCATTTCTAACTTGCGCTTTAGCCTCTTCGTAGGAAATACATTCGTGGTTTGTAGTAATACCGGCTAGACGATAGCTTGCCAATTGCGCTGGTGAAAGCCCAATAATATGACCATCCATAATCATATCTTTAAAATAATCTAATTTTTTTACCATATATGGATCTCTATCAATAACACCAAAAGAGTCCATAACCTCACCTAATCCTAAAATGCGAGGATTACTTTGCAGTTTATGTAACATATCACCATCTAAAATAGCGCCATTGTCCTCACCAGGTACAGCAGGCACACAGGATGGAGCCATAACATATACATCACCTTGAGCAGAAGCCGTTTCATTAATCATGTATTCAACGCCCGCAATACCTGCTACATTGCCTGCTTCATGAGGGTCGACCACAAAGCCTAAGGTTCCAACTTGAGATGCTTCAAACACCAATTCCTTTGGATTCACCAAAGTAGACTCTAAATGGAGATGACTGTCGATAAAACCGGGCACAATATATTTACCGCTATAGTCATATTCAGTTTCACCACTATAAGTACCTACACCGATAATCGTATCATCGTGAATGGCAATATCAGCCACATCCCACTCTTCGGTAAAAACATTTAAAACAGAGGCCCCTTTTAATACAACAGGAGCTTTCTCAAGGCCTTGAGCCTCTCTAGATACTTTTGTATTGAACGTTATCATATAAGGAACCTCCTACATAAAGATCTCTTTCAAAATAAAAATAAGTGCTAGGAAATACATAACAACAGAAATATCACGATATTTACCAATAAGGACTTTAATTAATACATAACTAACAAGCCCCCATTCAATACCAATACCAATAGAGTAAGCAAATGGCATCATAATGATTGTCAAAAATGCTGGCAGTCCTTCCGAAATGTCTCCAAAGTTAATATCCTTCACGGAGGACATCATAAATAAGCCCACTACAATCAATACAGGAGCTGTAGCCGCCACGGGAATGACCATAAGCAATGGTGCCAAGAATAGAGATGCAATAAATAAACCGGCAATAGTTAGGGCCGTTAAACCTGTACGACCACCTTCTGCGATGCCTGCTGCAGACTCTACGGCCACAATGTGTGGAGATGTGCCTACCGCACTGCCTACAATCGTACCTATAGCAGCCACTTTCATACAAGAACTTTGAACAGCCATTTGTTGATCTTGTGGTACCTCCGCTTGATTTGTTAATCCAATCAATACACCTACTACATTAAATAGATTTACAAATAAGAATGTAAAAATAACAAATAACATATCTACCGATAGTATTTCACTCATATCATAGTGGAACCAAATTGGAGCTAAAGATGGTGGCATGGAAAATACTGTAGCTGGTAATTTAGTGATACCACAGAAAAAGCCTACTATAGCGGCGATAATAACGGCAAGGAAGATACCGCCTTTAACATTTCGACCTGTAAAAACAGCAATTAAAATCACTCCTAAAATAGCTACTAAGCTAGACGGTGATTGTAAATCCCCTATGCTGATAAGCATTGCAGGATTACTGACTACTAGGCCTGCACTACTTAAGCCGATAAGAGCAATAAATAGACCAATGCCAGCTGTTACGGCTAGTTTAATAGTATGCGGTATAGCGTTAAATAAATATTCTTTTAATGGTGTTACTGCAATGAACAAAAAAACTAACCCCGCTACAAGCTGCGCCGTCAAAGCAAAAGCAAAACTATGCCCCATTTGAACTACAATGGTGTACGCAAAAAATGCATTAATACCCATCCCAGATAAACCGGCAAAAGGTATATTACTATAGAACGCTAATAATAATGTCATGATAATGGCGCTCACAGCAGTTGCCGTAAATACAGCACCTACATCCATTCCTGCAGCACCTAAAATGGCTGGATTAACGGCCAATACATAGGATACACATAAAAATGTAGTAGCCCCAGCAAATAACTCTCTCGATACAGATGATCCACGTTCAGTAATTTTAAATAACTTGTCTAATGTACTACGTTGCACTTGTGCTGACATAAAAAATCCTCCTCTCATACTTATGTGAATAATCTCTCCTTACTAATATATTTCCACATAAATGTATAAATCTCCTGTTGATGTACTAAATATTAGACATGAAATAGACTATAGATATAGATATAGAT